>NZ_JBIQOB010000015.1:0-86780 GCF_044130285.1 Acinetobacter sp. BSP-28 | reverse complement strand
GCGACCATAGCAAGAGTGAACCACCTGATCCCTTCCCGAACTCAGAAGTGAAACCTCTTAGCGCTGATGGTAGTGTGGGATTACCCATGTGAGAGTAAGTCATCGCCAGCTCATTATTCGAAAACACCCTCAGTCAAACGACTGGGGGTGTTTTTTTATGTGGGGGATTTATTAAAATGTGGTTTGAAAAGTTTAATTTGGTAAAAGTGATATCAAAGATAATTAAAGAATAGAAAATAAAATATGGCGCAGAATATTTATTGAAGGCTTGGTTAGCTCTAAATTATTACGATTTATTAAAAAAAAATCGCCAAAGCGGCGATTTTTTTAAATAGCTCACTGAATAATCTTAATTAAACATATATGTTGCTGCATTATATAGAATCCACAGAATAACCAAAGCAACGATCGGTTCTAAAATTTTAGACCATGCTGGAGCTGGGATATTTGCCACTTCATGGCTAATGTTTGCTTCGTCATGTGAATGTTGTTGGCTGACCATTTGATTAAACTCCTTCATTGTTGAGTCTAATGATATCTCTTCTTGCTCAATCGGTTTAGAGCCTTTTAACTCTGTTAGATCGTTTGTTGACCAAACCCAATCAGGAGCCTGTCCTGATAAGTGTTCAATCTGTCCTAAAATCAGTTCATGTAATCCTCTGATATTCAGGTTTCCGATATCATTGAGTTGTTTGAGCTCTGCTAATTGAAATGTTAAGATTTCCGTTACAGTTTGTTCTAATTCTTTTTTAGGTAACGTAGACTGATTTTTAGAAGAAGTCGTAAGATGACGTGCAATCTCTTGAATAAACAGATCATCTGGTGAGGAAATTTCCTGATAAACTTTTTTATCATTGGTTCGCCAAAGTGAAATGAGTTTACCTAATACCAGTGCATTATTTTCTAACAGATGAGTTTTTCGATCTTCTCTAGAATAGTGTTCGAGAAGCTGAGGCTTTTGATTGTTAATCTGCTCAGCAAAATATTGTACTAAATCAAAAGCCATTCACTTGCTCCATATTATTTTAATCTAATAACCGTAGGCTTGGTTTTTTCTTAGGTTGTTCAGTTTCTTCTGAAGTTGGTGTTGATTTTAAAGTATCTTCAGCAATTTGGGTACCTTCATATTCACTTGGATCGAAGAATAAACCTTGTCCATTTTCGCGTGCATACAGACCCAGTACTGCATTTAAGGGTACATAGATGTCACGTGAAACGCCACCAAAGCGTGCAGAGAAGGTGATTGCATCATTACTCATCGTTAACTTGTGAACAGCGTGAGGGACGATATTTAAAACGATCTGGCCATCTTGAATGAATTGTTCCGGTACCATGGTGTTGGGCTGAGTCGCATCAACCAATAAATATGGGGTCAGGTTATTGTCACAAATCCATTCATAGATAGCGCGTGCTAAATAAGGTCGGGTAGGGGTGAGATTCAATTCTTGTTCAGACATGGTTTTGCTCGATTAATTTGCTAAAAATTCGCTGTAGCGGTTTTTTTCCTGCATGGTTAAAGATTTGACAAATGCAGGTCGACTAAAAATTCGTTGACAATATAAGTGAATAGGACGGCAATGCTGTTTAGGCAATTCGATGCCCATGGCCTTTAACCGTATAAAAATGGGTGCCAGCATACAATCTAAAATTGTAAAATTTTCAGACATAAAATAGGGAAAATGCTGAAATAATGGCGTAAGGGAAATCAGGGTATCCCTGAGTTGCTTTTGAGCTTTCGCTTTGTCTTTTTCATTCAGGGTATCTGGATGACGCAGCATGATATCCGCCAGTTTTAACCAGTCCTGTTCAAAACGCCAGATATATTGACGTTGTTCTGCTCGTGGCATTGGAGCATCAGCATAGAGTTTGCTTTGACGGTAGCGGTCATCCAGATATTCGGAAATGATGCCACTATTGAAGAGCTTAAGCTCATTCTCAATCATCATCGGGAGCTGGTTATAAGGATTTAGACTAGCGAGGTCTTCATCATCTTCGTCTACAATAATTAGATTATATTTGATTTGCTTCTCTGCAAGTACATAGCGTATCCAGTGTGAGCGAAAGTCATCCGCATGACTGTAAAGCGTGATTCCTTGTAGAGGTGCATTTTCGATTGACATAATCCGAAGCAGTGATAAATGAATAGGATAGGATACTAAAATTCAACCTAAAAAGCACGATGCATAAAAGGTGAATCAGACTGAAGCAGGATAGATTATAAGAAAAACAACTGGAGGAAAAGAATATGCTGATCAAGCTGGCGATTGTTTTATTGTTTATTTTTATAGGTGTCGCAAACTATTATCTCAGTAAATCGTTCTGGTGCCATGAAGGAGTATGGGGTAAATATGTTCACGAACAATAGTAAGGCTTAGATCCGTGATGAATCATGACTTAAATTCCTGTCCATAAAAAAACCCTGGAAATTCCAGGGTTTTTTGTCCGATTCGGTAAATGAATTAACGTTTAGAGAATTGAGGACGTTTACGAGCTTTACGTAAACCAAGTTTCTTACGTTCAACTTCACGAGCATCACGAGTAACGAAACCAGCTTGACGAAGAGCAGGTTTAACAGATTCGTCAGCAGCGATCAATGCACGAGTAATACCGTGACGGATAGCGCCAGCTTGACCACCGATACCACCACCAGCAACAGTGATGTAAAGGTCAAATTTTTCAGTAGCTTCTAAAAGCTCTAAAGGTTGACGAACAACCATACGAGCAGTTTCACGACCGAAATACTGTTCTAAAGAACGGTTGTTGATTACGAGTTTACCAGTACCAGCTGATAGGAAAACACGTGCAGTTGCGGTCTTACGGCGACCTGTACCATAGTTAGTAGCCATGTGCTGTATCCCTTAGATGTCCAAAACTTGTGGCTGTTGAGCAGTATGTGGATGCTCAGTACCAGCGTACACTTTCATTTTTTTGATCATTGCATAACCAAGAGGACCTTTTGGCAACATGCCTTTAACAGCGCGTTGGAAAATTTCTTCTGGTTTGTGAGCAACTAATTTCTCGAAATTAGTTTCACGAATACCACCAGGGAAACCAGTATGGCGATAATATTTCTTATCAAGTGATTTTTTACCAGTCACTTGAACTTGTTCAGCATTGATCACAACGATGTAATCGCCAGTGTCAACGTGAGGAGTATAAGAAGTTTTATGCTTACCGCGTAAACGACGAGCGATTTCAGTCGCAAGACGACCTAAAGTTTTGCCAGAAGCATCAACAACGTACCAGTCGTGTTGAACTTCAGCTGGCTTAGCGCTGAGAGTTTTCATTAAACCACTACCTATTATAGTTGGTTTGGACGGTGGAATCTGTCCAAACAAAAGGAGACCGAATTCTACCTGAAAGACAGGAGAATCACAATGAAAATATAAAATTTCAAGCGCTATATTTTAAAAGAACAATAATGAAAATGGAAGTATTGAAACAGCTAAAACCGACCGTCGGTCAATGAAGTTAAAAATAGTATAAATACAGTCTTAAATACATGCTGTTGGCTATATGACCTAAAAATTATTATAAATATGGGCTGCAAAATTTTAGAATGGTTTGATTGTCTATAAAAAGGAATTTTAATTTTTGAATAATCAATAACATTTAGATCCTCAAAGTATCAGCCATTTAAAGATTTGTTAAAGAAATAGTTTTATTTGATTAGGATATTTTGTCTACCATTTGTTTCATCCCTGTTCAGCCTTCTTATTTATCAATCGCGTATAATGTTTAGCATCGAGCTAACTTGGATGAATTATGCTTCCTTTATATGTCACCAGTGGTGAACCCGCAGGTATTGGTCCAGATATTTGTTTAAGTTTGGCCAATCGTATTGATGAGCGTCCCATTGTGGTATTGGCTGATATCAATCTATTAAAACAGCGAGCAGAAAAATTAAATGTTCCTGTCGAATTGGTTGAGTATCAAGGACAGCCAGAATCTTCAGCTCCGGGACAACTCTATGTGGAGCATGTACCTTTAAATGCGGAAGTTATTCTAGGTCAACTCAATGCGCAAAATTCTGACTATGTATTAGAACAATTACGTCGTTCTGCTGATTATGCAATGTCGGGCAAAAGTGTCGGTGTTGCAACTGCACCGGTGCAAAAGTCAATTATCAATGAAGCAGGTATCCATTTTAGTGGCCATACCGAGTATTACCAGGAGTTTGCCGGTGTTGATCGCGTGGTGATGATGCTCGCCACCAAAACCTTGCGTGTGGCTTTGGCGACTACGCATCTGGCTTTACGTGATGTACCGGATGCTATCACTTCTGAGCGTTTGCATCAGGTGATTGATATCTTAATTCACGATCTGAAAACCAAATTCAAAATTGATGATCCAAACATTCTCGTGTGCGGTCTCAACCCGCATGCAGGGGAAGACGGTTATTTGGGCAGGGAAGAAATTGAGGTGATTAATCCTGTGCTTGAAAGTTATAGGGCACAAGGTGTGAATATGAGCCTGAGTCTACCTGCGGATACCTTATTTACCCCTGAAAATTTAAAAGATGCCGATGCAGTTTTGGCAATGTATCACGATCAGGGCTTACCTGTGTTAAAATCGCAAGGTTTTGGTGAAGCCATCAATATTACTTTGGGCTTACCGTTTATCCGTACATCTGTCGATCATGGCACAGCACTCTCCCTTGCAGGTACAGGTCTAGCAAAAAGCTCGAGCTTACATGTGGCTGTGGATTTGGCGCTTGAACTTGCGCGTCAATGATCTTGTCTTTATTACACGTTGGAAATGTTTATGTATCAGATTAATGCCTTAAACCCCAAAGACGAAGGGCATCACACGCGTAAGCGTTTTGGGCAAAACTTCTTACATGACCAACGTGTCATTGCGAAAATTGTACGTTCGGTGAACCCACGTTCGGGCGACAATATTGTAGAAATTGGCCCAGGTTTGGCTGCATTGACTTCACCTTTAATTGGGGAGTGTGATGCCTTAACTGTGGTTGAACTGGACCGTGACTTGGCAGCAGGCTTACCGGGTCGTGTACCGCATCCTGAGCGTTTAACGATTGTTGAAACCGATGCCTTGAAATACGACTTTACTGAATTATTTCAGGAAGGTCGTCCGCTACGTGTGGTCGGTAACTTACCTTATAACATTTCAACACCACTGTTATTCCATCTCTTGGAATTTGGTCACAAAGTCAAAGACATGCACTTCATGCTGCAAAAAGAAGTGGTCGACCGGATTACCGCAGCACCAAACACCAAAGAATATGGTCGTTTGTCGGTGATGATCCAGTATTACTGCAAACCGACTTTCCTGTTTGAAGTACCGCCAGGCTCATTTAACCCACCACCTAAAGTCACTTCTGCCGTTTTTCGTCTAGAGCCATACGATGTCAAACCGATTGTGGCAAAAAATGAAAAAGCCCTAGCCCGTCTGGTATCACATGTCTTTACTCAACGTCGTAAAACCTTACGTAATAGTCTAAAAGGCATGCTGGCGGAAGACGGTTTTGAAAAGGCAGGTGTTGATCCGATGGCACGTCCAGAAACTTTAACGCTGGCTCAATTTGTTGCATTAGCAGATCAAATGGTGGATTAAGTGGCAGCTTCGAGTATTCGATACAATTATGTGATTGGTGATGTTCAAGGCTGTTTTGAAGCTTTGAAAATATTACTTAAAACGATTCAGTTTGATGCAGATCAGGATTTTCTTTGGTTTGCGGGTGACTTGGTTGCACGGGGTGAAAATTCGATTGGGGCTTTACGCTTTATCAAGAAGATGGTCGACAATGGCGTTGCTGCAACGGTTTTAGGTAATCATGACCTTAACTTGCTGGCTGTGGCACGTGGGACTAAAGAGATTAATCCCAAAGACAATATTGATGATGTCATTCATGCTTTGGAAAGTGATGACTTGATCGAATGGCTGCGTAAACAGCCTTTATGTTTATTTCCGAATGAACATACGGTGTTGACCCATGCAGGTATCCCGCTGAATTGGACAGCAGAACAAACAGCGGCTTTAGCGAAAGAAGTTGAGGCAGTAATTGGCCATGATGACTTTGACGTGGTCGATGCTTTCTTGGCTAACATGTATGGCAAAGAGCCAAATTTTTGGTCGGATGATTTGCAGGGTCATGCCCGTTTACGTTGCATTACTAACTACTTGACCCGTATGCGTTTAACCAATGCAGATGGGCAAATGGAATTCAGCTTTAAAGATTCCCTCGATGATCCCATGCCTGACGATTTTAAACCGTGGTTTGAATTTGAGTCACAAGCGGCTCAAACCCATCAGTTGATTTTTGGACACTGGGCAGCCTTGCGCGGTAAAACCATTACGTCACAGATTCAGAATGTGGATGGTGGTTGTGTTTGGGGACATCAGCTAATTGCTTATCGATTAGAAGATCAGCAATTGTTTAAAGTGGATAATCCTGTGATGTAAACATCAAGCTAATCAAAAATAAAAAAGCCACATGATGTGGCTTTTTTATTGGTATTTATTTAGTCAAGTCTAATCCAGGTCTGATTACGACCCAAGGCTGAAACACCGATAGAAGCTCGCAGTGTTAAACGTTTACCTGTCGCATTGAGTTTGACTTTGGCATCATAGACTTTACCTGCAAGCGGATCAATAACACGACCTTTTTCATAGATATTGCTACCAGGCACATGTTTTAAACCTTTGAGAATTTCCATACCCAAAATTGGCTGGTTGGTATAGGGCGCAGGGCATTTATTACATGTTTCTCGTGCAGTATAACCCGGACGCGGAGTTACCTTAACGATTTTCCCGGTAAACGTATTATTAGTTTCTTTATTAATTTTAATAATGGCTTTAGCTGCACCGGTCTTATCGTCAATCTGTTGCCATGTTCCGGAGATATCCTCGGCGAAAACATTTCCACTAAAAAGTGCAGCTGCTAAAGTGGCAAGCCATAGATTTTTTTGCATATAAGACCCTCACATATTCGTTTATTTTTTGATGGCTTAGTATATTAGATGTATTATGTGATTAGTCAATATTCTATTGAAAACTAAAAAAATTAGTCAGTTATAAAAAAAAGCCACTGACTGTAGAGAGTGGCTTTTTAGGGTGATCAATTAGAGTTAATCCAGACGAAGCCAGGTTTGACTGCGGCCTAGAGCTGAAATGCCCATATAAGCACGCAAGGTCAGGCGTTTGCCATTAGAGCTGAGCCTCATTTTTGCATCGTAAATTTTGCCTGCAAGCGGATCGATGATACGACCTTTTTCATAGTTAGTGCTATCAGGTACATGTTTTAAGCCTTTTAGAATATCCATACCTAAAATAGCCTGATTGGTATAGGGTGCTGGACAGTTATTACATTTTTCACGGGGAGTATATCCTGGGCGTGGGGTAATTTTGGCAATTTTCCCTGTGTAAGTATTATTGGCTTCTTTGCGAATTTCGATAATGGCTTTAGGTGAACCAGTTTTATCATCAATCTGTTGCCAAGTCCCGGATATATCCTGTGCAAATACATTTCCACTGAAAAATACGCTGATGAATGTAGCTAGCATAATATTTTTGTTCATATCAATTCCTTTGATGATGGGAAGTATTTTTTACTCTTCTAAATATATTTAGTGCCTTGGATAATTATTCAATCCATTTATAAAATATCAATGGCTCTAAATTTTCAAATATAACAGTTATATCAACGTATGGCTTTTTATCTCATTTAAATTTTTCTTCTTAATCCAGACGAAGCCATGTTTGACTGCGGCCCAGTGCAGAGATACCGATGTAACCACGTAAGGTAAGACGTTTTCCGTTCGCATTCAGCCGAACTTTGGCATCATAAATTTTGCCTGCTAAAGGATCGATGACACGGCCTTTCTCATAGTTATTGGTGCCTTCTACATGCTTTAATCCGGTGAGTACATCCATACCTAAAATGGGTTGATTGGTATAGGGTGCAGGACATTTGTTGCAAGATTTTTGAGGTGTATAACCTGGACGAGGGGTTACTTTTACAATTTTACCCGCATAGGTATCATTCGCATCTTTACGAATTTCAATAATTGCTTTAGGTGAACCGGTTTTGTCATCAATTTGTTGCCATGTGCCCGATAGATCTTGTGCCAATACATTCCCACTAAAAATTAAACTGGCAAGAGCAGCAAGTAAGATATTCTTTTTCATATAATTTCCTGCGGTTGTAGTGAATAATTTTTTTAATCTATAAAATCATATTATAAGTGTTTGTAAATTAGTCAATATAGCGTGTCATCAAAATGAAAAATAATGTGATTTATTTGTATATCAGTGAATAAAAAAGCCACATAGTGTGGCTTTTTGTCATATTTAGTCGTTTCTAATCCAGGTTTGAGTTCGACCCAAAGCCGAAATTCCTACGTACCCGCGTAATATAAGGCGTTTCCCGTTGGGTGTCATTCGTCCTTTCAAGCCATATATTCTCCCTGTTAAAGGGTCAAGTACACGACCATTTGCATAATTATTTCCATTGACATGGTGTAATCCTTTAAAAACTTCTAAGCCTAATATAGGTTGATTGGTATAAGGGGGTGGACATTGGAAACATGTTTCTCGGGGGGTATACCCTGGGCGTGGCGTTACTTTGATAATTTTTCCGGAATATGATCCATCGCTTTGTTTTTGAATTTCAATCAGTGCTTTAGGTGAACCTGTTTTATCATCAATTTGTATCCATGTACCCATTATCTCTTGAGCAAAAACTGAAAAACTGCTGAATAGTGCTAAAAAAAATGTAGTAGTGATTGCTATTTTTTTCATAAGATTTCCTCATCTATATAAGTCAACCATCCTGATGACTTATTTAAAGTGGGGGAAGCAATACGAAATTGAGCAGTTCTTTAGGATAAAATTTTTAAGTGCTCATTCGTACCATGCTCCCCATCTATGCTGACCTGTAATCTGCATAATTTAATCTTGTTTAATCCATGTCTGGCTACGACCAAGTGCGGACACCCCGACATAACCGCGTAGCGTGAGACGTTTACCATTCGAGCTTAACTTTGCTTTGCCGCTATAGATTTTACCGTTAAGCGGATCAAGAACTTTGGCATTGATAAACTGATTATCACCGCTAGGTTTTAATCCCGTTAAAATATCTAAGCCTAAGATGGGTTTATCGGTATAAGGTGCTGGACAATTGACACAGGTTTCTTTAGGTGTATAACCCGGTCGAGGAGTGACTTTTATAATTTTCGCGGTATAAGTCCCATTGCTTTCTTGGCGCATTTCAAGAATTGCTTTTGCCGAGCCTGTTTTATCGTCAATGGTTTTCCAGGTTCCGGTAAGATCGTTTGCCAATAGATTCCCACTAAAAACTACACTAACAAAAGCAGCAAAAAATATATTTTTCTTCATATCAATTCCTGTGAGTGTGGAAAATTTTTTTCTTATCTTTATAGAGATATAGTTGTAGGTTATAAATTAGTCAATATAGTGGGTCATGAAAATGAAGAATAATGTGAATTATTTAAAAAACAGTGAATAAAAAAGCCACATAGTACGGCTTTTTGTCATATTTAGTCGTTTCTAATCCAGGTCTGGCTGCGTCCTAAAGCAGAAACACCGACATAACCACGCAGGGTCAAACGTTTTCCATTGGCACTTAATTTTGCTTTCATACTGTAAATATTGCCTGTTAAAGGATCAATAATTTTACCGCCGGTATAAGTAGAATTCCCTGCATGTTTTAAACCCTTCAAAACATCCATACCAAGAATAGGTTGATTGGTATAAGGTGCAGGGCATTTCACACAGATTTCTTTGGGAGTATAGCCAGGACGCGGAGTCACTTTAACTACTTTTGCGGTAAAAGAGCCATTATTTTCCTGACGAATTTCAAGAATGGCTTTTGATGAACCTGTTTTGTCATCAATATTTTTCCAAGTCCCACTGAGATCATTTGCAAAAGCAACACTGGTCAATGAAGAGAAAACCAGAGTCGCTAAAATTTTCATGTGATTCATTACCAAATTCCTTTTAATGAATTAAGAAAATAACATTGTCCAACAGTATATTTTTTAACAATATAAATCAACATTAATGCTTTATTAATCACATTTTTTGCAAATAAAGTATAAACGTTGGCAGCCAAATAGCGGTAAATACAGCATTTACAGCCATGCCAAATGCAGCATAGCGTCCTGCCACGCTGCCTCTTTGCCATGCCTGTGCTGTTCCAATAGCATGTGCAGCCAGACCTAAAGCCAGACCCGAAGCTCGTTCATCGTTAATATGACGCAGGATCAATGGAGAAAAGGCTGCTCCAATCACGCCAGATAAAATCACAATAAGAATGACCATACTCATAGGTGCATGGAGCAGGGTGGCAATATTAATGGCAATCGGTGTGGTCACGGCACGAGTAGCAAATGCCATGATGCTTGAATCGGTCATATGCAATAAATAGGCAAGTCCCATCGGTAGTGCGACCGCACTGATACTGGCAAAAATCAGAATTCCGAGCATGGCTTTCAGCGGCAAATCATCATAACGCATGGCAGCTAGGGGAATGGCCAATGCAACGGTGACATAGCCCAAAAGACGATTAAAAAGTGGATTGACTTGTGCCATATAAGATTCATAACGAATCCCGAATATAAACAACAGTCCAATAATCAAAAACATCCCAATCACAATGACCGGAACTTGTGGCAGGCGTTTATTAACAGGTTTTGCGACAAGATAGGCGATCAGCGTGATCATAAAACCGGAGAGTACTGCGAACATATAATTTCCCTATAACCAGCGCTTGGACATTTTTGCATAGATCCAGAGTGGGATCAGCGTACTGATAAACATCACCAGCAGAAAAGCCGGTATTTCTTTTCCCATCTGGGTCAGCATAATCAGTGAGCCAGCACTAATTGGTAAAAAGGCAAAGGCACTTTCTTTCATGATCTTGTTATTGGTATCGACTAAACGGTTTGGTAATTTATTGAAATTTCTCCAGATAAATAAAGTCAGCAATAGGCTGATCAAGCCCACCAGATTACCCAGTTCAGGATGATGAAATTGTGTGGTTAACCATACGGCTCCTTCACGGAAGCAGATGATTAATGCCACAGTGCCAATCCAGGCTGGCCAGTCGATTGTTTTTATCCAGTCCATTTTTACCAACAATTATAATTACACTTGTCACGTTTTAACCGATTTATCTTTTTATTTCAAATTCCTCAAGCGGCCGTTTAAATTGTGCAGCCTTGTGCCCCAGAATTTCATCTATGGGCAAATGCGCCTGTTTAATCAGCTGCTCAAGCTTTTGCGGTGCCATGATCACGAGCAAATGCAGATTACCGACATCATCATAATTTTCAGATTGAATGACATTCAATGCATAGAGTTGGGTGCGCAATTTACCATAGGCAGGCTTTAACATCAGCTCGAAGCTTTGAATTTGCCCCATCAGACATTCTTGTACCGCTTGACGTAGCAGGTTTAAACCCTGGCCAGAGTGTGCCGATACATACACTCGATCGGGCATGTGCGGTTTGGCATAGACAATTTTGGCATCTTCACCGCTGACATCAATTTTGTTGTAGACGCGAAGTACTGGCACATTGGCACCAATTTCCTTGAGTACCGATTCTACTGCTTCAATCTGTTCCAGCATATCGGGGCTGCTGGAATCAATCACATGCAGCAGCAATGTAGCTTCCAGCGTTTCTTCCAAAGTTGCCTTAAAGGATTCGACTAAAGAATGCGAGAGATTACGCACAAAACCCACTGTATCCGCCAGAACCAAACGTCCGATACCATCCCATTCCAAACGGCGCAGTGTGGGGTCCAATGTTGCAAACAGCTGATCTGCCGCGTAAACATCGCTCTTGGCCAGAATATTAAACAGAGTGGATTTTCCGGCATTGGTATAACCGACTAAAGAGACGGTCGGTACAGCGGCTTTTTGACGTGCAACACGACCTTGCATACGGGTTTGGCGGACTTTCTCCAGTTTGGTTTTGAGTTGTCCCATGCGAATACGCAGTAAGCGGCGGTCTGTTTCAAGCAGGGTTTCACCCGGGCCACGTAAGCCAATCCCGCCTTTTTGACTGTCGAGATTACTGCGGCTACGCACTAGACGTGAGGAGAGGTGCTGTAACTGTGCCAATTCGACTTGTAACTTGCCTTCATAGGTGCGTGCACGTTGTGCAAAAATATCTAAAATCAGTTCGGTACGATCCGCCACACGGCACTGCATGATTTTTTCTAAATTACGGGCTTGAGCTGGTGTCAGAGAATGATCGAAAATAACCAGGCTGGCTTCAAGCTCTTGTACCAGCGCGGCAATTTCTTCTGCCTTGCCAGAGCCGATAAACAGTTTGGGATCAGGTTTTATGCGTTGAGCGGTAATATGATCTAAAATTTCAGCACCGGCAGATTCGGCCAGTAAACGAAATTCTTCTGCATCAAGGTCATCTAACAGCTGTACCGATACACTCACTAAGATTGTTCGTTCACCACCCTGATGTTGCTCAAAATATTCCACTAACGATGATCTCTACTGCGTTAAAATTTTATTTTAGTAGAAAAAGCTCAGGGAGAGGGAAAAATAGCGAAAACTTGGCAAAGCATCGTAACAAGATATTCAGTCTATAAAGTGTTTTATGAGGGGATATTTAAGAGGGCGTGATGAAAAGCAGCAAATAATGGATGTTTATATGAGTCTTGTTTTTAATTTTCAGAGCAGGATTTAATCGGTTTATTTGTGATAAAAATAAATGATTTATTGCCTGTATTTGCTGATTTTACAAAGCGAATCGCGGATTTGGGTTTTTATGATCAATGCAAGTTTAAAATGAACAGTATAGAATGGCAGAAAATAAATGATTAAACGCGGTAGCTGGTAATTAGTGATCAATCTATGACTCAATCCTCTGTAACTGAAAGTTCATCGTTAAATGGCGTGGCTAAATTTTTCTTATATAGCAAAAAGTTATTGGCTGGTTTAGCGGCAATTATTCAAGGATTTTATCTGGTTTTTCGCCACCGTTTATATAAAGACCCGAATAATCCGTGTAATACACGATATGTGCAGCATTTTTGCCGCCAGTTATGTAAGGTATTTAACCTTGAAATTCAGGTACATGGGGTAATTCCGCGCGAACCGGCGCTGTGGGTGAGTAATCATATTTCCTGGCTGGATGTTGCGGTATTAGGTTCGGGCGCCCGGGTGTTTTTTTTAGCCAAAGCTGAAATTGAAAAATGGCCTTTATTTGGAAAACTGGCGAAAGGCGGTGGTACATTATTTATTAAACGTGGTTCTGGTGATTCGATTAAAATTAAAGAGCAAATCACCACATTTTTAAAACAGGATATTCCGGTATTATTTTTTCCAGAAGCCACCACTTCGGATGGGAGTAAAATTAAAAAAATCTATGGCCGTATTTTAGCTGCAGCCATTGAAGCAAATCGTTCGGTGCAAATTTGCTTGATTTGTTATGTGAATCAGGATGGACAACTGGATACGGTAGCGCCGTTCGTGGGAGATATAAGCTTTACCGATCATGTCAAAAAAGTGCTGGAAATGCCTAAAGTCACCGCACATTTAATGGCATTGCCGGCGATTTCTGTGCAAGGGCATAGTATTGAAAGCTTAACTCAGGAAGTACACATGCAAATGATCGAAGGTTTGGCACGGTTACAGCAAAAAGTACTTAAGACGTCACCTTCAACACTTTTAGCCAGGCAGTCATGAAGGCTTACATAAAGCCTTCTACCGGTAACCAGGAAATCATTTTAACCCCCGCTTTTTGCCACCATTTCATCTTGGGTTCTTTCTGATAAGTTTTAATGCTGCCATCGTGACGTTTAATTTGCCAGTTGATTTTATTGTTGGCATCTAGCACCAGTTTGTAGGCATATTTAGACAGGTTCTGATCCATGGTGAAGTGGACCGCTTTGGCCAGGTTCGGGCTGTCCAGTAATACTCCAATTTCTGTATTTAAATAGGCAGAACGCGGGTCAAAATTAAAAGAACCAATAAAAACCTGTTTTTCATCAATTGCCATCAGTTTGGCATGCAGGCTGGAACGGCTTAAACCTTTGATGCTGACTTTGGCTTTTTCTGCAATTTCCTTGGTATTGGCATTCAAATTTTCAGTTTCCGGAACAGACAGAAACTCGTAAAGCTGAACATTATTCTGGAGTAAATCCTTGCGATATTTGCCATAGAAAGCATGCACCAAAGCTACGTCATTGGCTTTGAAGGAATTGGTGAGTACCCGGACGTTAATATTGTTCTGGGCCAGATCACTCAGCATCTTTTCGCCTTTTTTTTCCGGGACAAAATAAGCTGAAATAATATCGACACTGTGTTCGGGTTTTTCTAAACGATTAATCAGCTGAAAATTCAGATGTTGTTCTTTTTTGGCCTTTGCCCGGATTTTACTCGGTGAATCACTGACAACTTCTGCTTTGACCCAGTCAAATTGAATACTGTTATTAAGCCAGTTTTCAAAAGCATGCGATCGGGTGGCTAAATCGAGATAATTCTGTACGGTAATGTTTTGCGAGTGTTCCTCAAGTTGTTTTTTCAGGCTTTCAAAACGCAGGGAATAATGTCTTGGATTGACAATTTGCTTGACTGGAAATGCGTAATCATCATTCCAGTATTCATCAAAGGAATGAATGATTTCATCGGATGCAGAGCCGACCAGCATCACATCGACATCGGAAAACTGATAATAGTCACTGACGTTATAATACTGGTTACTCATATTGCGACCGCCAATTAATGCAATCTGGTTGTCGGCAATAAAGCTTTTATTATGCATGCGACGGTTAATGCGTTTTAAATCCAGTACCATGTCCATGGCACGGTAATGTCTAAAACGGTAAGGATTATAGAGGCGAACATCAATATTTTGATGCTGATCAAGGGCCAGATAAATGCCTTCCATCTTTTTGGCATTGTTGTCATCCATCAATAAACGGACCTTTACGCCTCGGTCAGCTGCTTTAATGATGGAGTGCAGGGCCAGCGCTCCAATTTTATCGTTGTCCCAAATGTAGTATTGTAAATCTAAAGTTTCTTCTGCTTTATCAATTAAATGGATACGTGCGGCCAAAGCTTCAAGCGGGTCGTATAAAACATGATAACCGGTAAGATTGGGGTTTTGCTCCCTTAAGGGCAAAATGATTTTAGCCAGTGAGGTATGTTCAGTTTTGGTATCAAATGAATATTCAATTGGCTGTGGTATTTGTTTGGGAAGGGTAGAACATGCCGGAATCCCGAGTAGCAAACTACAACTTAATAATACTGTGGTTTTGTAGCTAGTCGCGCTACGTGATTTACCACTGTTTAAGTGTGTAAGCTGATGAGAGGATCGCGTCATAGGGTGTAAACAATACCAAAAATTGGTTTGAGTATAATTGTCAGCTGTGAAAAGATAAATATCAGAATAGATGAATGATGTAATATCATCGTAATCATTAGAGAAGGTAGTATGTGGGATTCGCACTTAGTTGCTTTTTATTTTTATATCAGTTTCGCTGTACTCGCGGTGTGGGGCATCGCACAGGCGTGGTTAAGCCAGACGCGGACAGAAACCATTCATCCATTTAAAGCCTTTGTACACTTATTGGCCTTTTATTTATCTTATTTACTTTTCCCTTTATTTTTCTTTAGCCTGTTTGCTGGCTGGAGTGGTTATTACTCTATTCATCAAGCCGTGTTCATTTTCTTGCTAAGCTGTGTGCTGATTTATGCACGCTTTATTGAACCTCAGCATGTCATGGTTAAAACCCTGCAATACCAGCTCAATCCGGAACAAAACCTGCAGCGCCCGGTCAAACTGGCTTTGATTGCCGATTTACATATTGGATTGTTTTCCGGGCATGAACGTCAGCTGAAAATTATTGTCGATAAAATTAATCAGCAGAATCCTGATTTGGTGGTGGTTGCAGGGGACTGGACCTATGAACCTGAAAACAAACTGGCCGATGAACTGGCCATTTTGCAAAACATCAATGCACCAGTGTATTCTGTAAACGGCAATCATGATGAACAGTATCCCGGGCCGCCGATTCTAAACCTGTTGCGGCATGCGTTAAAAGTCAATAACGTGATTGATATTGAAGGCCAGATTGTTGAATTTGATGAGTTTAGATTGCTCGGTGTCGGTGATTTATGGGCCGGAAAAACCGATATGCGTTATATGCCGGATTTGCCGCAAGACAAACCCTGGGTGATTTTGTCGCATAACCCCGATACGGTGGATATGGTACCGCAATTACCGACACGTCCTCTTATGCTTTCGGGGCATACCCATGGCGGACAGGTGGAACTGCCTTGGCTGACCAATTACATCATGAAAAAAGTATCCATTCTTGGACATAAAAAAGGTTTGTATCAGCATGAAAATGCAGATGTCTTTGTGACGGTAGGCACAGGCATGGTCGGGGTGCCATTTCGTTTTCGCGTACCGCCCACCATTGACATTATTGAGCTGATTTAAACTATCTTAATGGGTTGTCCTCTATTCGGCATGCGATAGAATAATAGCCATGAATAAAACAACAATGAGGAGAAGCAGATGTCTTTTTCGCAGGAAGTGGGACAGTTTTTTGATTTAACTGCTGCGCAATCATCACAGCTTGAAATGGGTCTGATGGCTTTACAACACGCCTTTTTGCAAGCTGAAAGTGATGTAGTCAATACACCCGCATTTGCCAGCAGATTTTATCAAAAGTTTCAGCAGCTGATTGGTGATTTGGGCTTTAATGACAACAATGTGGAAGCTTTACTGGATCACTTATATGGAACGGAAAAATACCGCCAACTGGTGAGCTCCATTATTTCGAGTTATTACACTTCGGGTGGTGAGCGAAGCAAGTTTGAAGAAATCTATCAACAAATTCTAAGTGATGAGCAAGTGTAAAGGCATAAAAAAACCAGCGTGATGACGCTGGTTTTTTTATTCTGATGACATTAAACCTGATTGTTTACGTCATCATTTTTGGTTTCACGGATTGCTAAGAACGCAAGCAGTGAAAGAATAGAAGCAGCTGTTAGGTAATAACCTACCGCATATAAACCATAAGTGGTTGCAAGTTTAGTTGCGATTAATGGAGCGAATGAAGCACCAAAAATACCTGCAAGGTTAAAGGTCAATGCTGAACCGGTATAACGTACTGAAGTCGGGAAAATTTCAGACAGTACAGTACCAATCGGGCCATAAGTTAAGCCCATGATCGCTAAACCAGTACATAAGAATAAGAACACAACTAAGGTGCTGCCGGATTCAAGCATGCTTGAGAACACCAGGCCAAACAATGCTGAAACAATACATACGCCAATTGAAGTGGCTTTGCGACCAAATTTTTCTGCAAAAACGGCAGAAAGTGGAATGAATGCAGCAAAGCATAATGTGGCAACCAGTTGCAGTTCCAGAAATTCAGAACGTGTGTAACCGAGTTTAGTGGTACCCCAATTTAAGGCGAACACTGTGGTCAAGTAGAACACCACGAAGGTACAGATGGCAGCGATGGTACCTAGAATCAGCATTCCCCAGTGTTTGGTCAACACCTCTTTAAAAGGAATATTTACTTCTTTCTGCTTGTCCAATACTTTCTGGAATGCTGGCGTTTCATGGAGTTTCAGGCGAATCCATAAACCCATAATCACCAGTAAAGCACTTGAGATAAACGGAATACGCCAGCCCCATTGCATAAAGTCCTGTTCAGACATCACTGCGCCAAGGGTAATGAAAGAACCTGTGGCCAAGATAAAGCCGATCGGTGCCCCGAGTTGCGGGAACATACCGTACCAGGCACGTTTACCTTCTGGTGCATTTTCAGTTGCAAGAAGAACAGCACCACTCCATTCACCACCTAAGCCCAGACCTTGACCTAAACGGCAAAGTGCAAGCAATAAGGGTGCAGCAAGACCCACTTGTGCATAAGTTGGCAGTAAACCGATACAGACGGTCGAAACACCCATGGTGAGTAAGGCTGCGACCAAGGTTGCTTTACGACCAATCCGGTCACCCAAATGTCCAAACAAGGCAGCACCAATAGGACGCGCAATGAAGGCAATCGCAAAGGTTGCTAAAGACTGAATGGTTGCAGTGGTTGGATCTGTGCTTGCTGGAAAGAACAGATGCGGGAAAATAATCACTGCAGCTGTAGCGTAAATATAAAAATCGAAGAACTCGATTGTTGTACCTACAAGACTCGCAGTAAGAACGCGGAATTTTGAATTAGTTGCAACTTCTTCTGAAGCAGCAATAGAATCTGATGACGCCATGGATGACCTTACACTTACTAAAAATAAAAAAAGCTTAGTTTTAAAAGCGTAATCTTTTTAAAAAAGGCGTAATTTCTTAAAAAAACAACGAAGAACCTTCTCTATTCAACTTGCTCAGGGTCACTGAAATGTAGAATGAGAGGGTTAAATCACGTAAAGATAGATAGACAGAAAATGTGATCCTGCACCTATCAGTACAAAAATATGCCAGATAGCGTGGGTATATCTTACTCTTTTTAAAGCATAAAACAATGCACCAACGGTGTAAGAAAGCCCGCCAACGATCAAATAGGTTAAAGCCTGGGCACTTAAAAAGCGTTGCATATCATCCATGACCAGTAAAGCCAGCCATCCCATGACCAAATAGGCGATCAGTGAAATTTTCTGGAAACGATGAATGAAAACTAACTTGAATAGTGTACCAATGACTGCAATCACCCATAATGCAATTAAAAGATACTGAGCTTTTGCTGTGGGGATGGCGATCGATAAGAAGGGTGTATAGGTGCCTGCAATCAGATAATAAATAGCAGTATGGTCTAATTTTTTATACCAGCCGCGACGTTGTGGCGATTCGGCATAATGGTACAGGCTGGATGCAGAAAAGAGTAAAATCATACTCAGCGCATAAACACACAAGCCGATAAATTGCCCGAGCGGTAAATCGCTGCCTTTGATCAGCATAAAAATACTGGCAATAAGCGCCAGTAGTGCGCCAAGTGCATGACTGATCGCATTAATTTTTTCTTCGTGTGGATCATAAGCCTGCAGTTGAGAAGTGGTCATTATTTATTTTCTATAATTAAAAATACACTTGTATAGTAATGCAATTTTACCTTTAAAGTAAGAAGTTTTAAACTGATGGCTTAATTTATTCGAGTGATTTGTATGTCTCAACCGGCTTCTCCTTTTATTCAGGAACAAAAATTCTTAGATGCTTTTCAGCAAGCCATTGAAACACATAGTTTTGATCGAATGATTATTAGCCAGTATAAAGGTGAACTAGAGCATTTGGAAAAAATAACTTTGCGAGTTATTTCATTACAAAATCAGCCTGTGCTTAGTTGTCTGTATCGTTATAAGACTCAAGATGTTACTAAAAATTACCCTTTAGCCGAAGCCGTGTCATTGGTGCAGTTACTGTTGGAGCAATCGAAACAGGCCAATTTGTTTACCATGAGTGAAGAACTGCAACTGAAAAAAAACAAGAAGAAAGCCATGCTGAGCAGCAGCAAAAAGGCAAGCGCGACAGTGAATTCTGCAGAAACCCAGCAAGGTCATGACCGTGCCAAGCATCGCTATGTCGATCAGGACAGTTATTTTTTACAGCCGCTGGGTATTACGGATGCTAAAGCACAGATTATTCCGAGCATGGCACGTAAGTGGAAACAGATTAATAAATTTGTGGAAATCTTCTCTGGCGCTTTGGATCAGATGAGCAAGCAAGATCATGCCTTACGTGTGGTGGATTTTGGTTCGGGGAAGGGTTATCTGACTTTTGCCCTATATGATTATCTGGCCAAACAGGGAGAGTTGCCTTTTGTAACTGGGGTAGAGTTAAATCCGAAAATGGTAGAGTTTTGCCAGCAGGTTGCGACCGTATCGGATTTTAAACAGCTGGATTTTTTCCAGGGTGATGTCCGTACCTATCAACCGGAACATCTGGATGTGATGATTGCACTGCATGCCTGTGATGTGGCAACCGATTTTGCCATTCATACCGGTATCCGCTTGAATGCCCAAATGATTATGTGTGCGCCGTGTTGTCACAAAGAATTGCGTCCACAGCTGAAAAGTCCTGACGTGCTGAAACCGATGTTGCAATTTGGCATTCATGCCGGACAACAAGCCGAAATGCTGACTGATACCATTCGAGCTTTATTGCTTAAAGCATATGGTTATGAAACCAAGGTATTTGAATTTGTGGCGCTGGAGCACACCAGTAAAAATAAAATGATTCTGGCAACCAAACGCAAAGATTATAGCGAACCTGACAAGCAGGTTTTGGCGCAGATTCAAGCCTTAAAAGAGATGTATGGCATTCACAAACACTCGCTGGAATTGCTGCTGAATGATCAGTGGGATCAGCAGGATATTGGCTGTAAGTGCTAATTTAAGAGATGAATAAAGCGGTGCTAAAACCGCTTTTTTGGAAGTTGTTTTTTTATGACACAATTGACGATACGTTCAGGTAGTTGGGATGAGTTGCAACAGGATGCCAAATTCATTCGTGAGCAGGTATTTATTCAGGAACAAAATATTCCTGTTGTAGATGAATGGGATGATCAGGATGATATATCGCAGCATTTTGTCATCTATGATCAAGCTCAGCCTGTTGCGACTGGACGGTTATTGCAAAATAACAGTGTCGGACGAGTCGCCGTGCTGAAATCACATCGTGGTTTAGGCATGGGTAAAATGATCATGCTACACATGATTGAGCAGGCTAAAAAACAAAAGCGTGAATTTTTAAAACTTTCCTCACAAGTGCATGCCATGCCATTTTATGCAGGGCTGGGCTTTATTGCCGAAGGTGATGAATATCTGGATTGCGGCATTGCGCATATTGATATGTATTTAAAGCTGGATTAATCAAGGAAATTATTCAATTAGATGTAAAAAAGCGAGATATGAAATCTCGCTTTTTTATGCGTTCAGCTTAGTGCCCGTGTGTGCTACTTGCTTCTGAATCCATTTTGTCCATATTGGCATGTTCTTGTTCGGTCATATTCATTTCAGCTGCAGTAGGTTCAGAAGCCGAAGGCTGCTGCGGGTGTGCAGTCTGCGTCTGATTACGTTTTTGACTTGGCATGTAGTCTGGTTCGTTGCTCACGGCAAGATAAAAGATGCCCATAAATAATGCACCTAAAATACACACAATAATAACGGCTTTCCAACCCCAAGGTGATTTTTCAGGAGAAGAGTTATTTGTCATAAAGGGCTACCCACTGGATAAATAAAAAATTTAAAACTTATGTAACTTTATAACATAAAAGCCAGCAAAAGCAGATGAGATTCTGCCGTTTAAAAAATCAGCATGTTCCAAGGTAAAAAAAGAGAAGCGTTTCGCTTCTCTTTTTCGCAAGATGAAATTTAAATTTTTTCACCTTGGGCAATCTTGTCTTTCAAGAGCTGCGGTGCCTTAAAGCGTTCGCCATATTTAGCTTCAAGCGTATTGGCACGGAGCAGGGTTTTTTCCAGACCGTATTGATTTAAAAATTGCAAAGCACCACCGGTCCAAGGGGCAAAACCAATTCCGAAAATCGAGCCGACATTACCATCGACTGTCGATTCCAGTACACCTTCCTCCAAACAGCGTAAAGTATCCAGCGATTGTACAAACAGGAAGCGGTCAATCATTTCCTGTTCAGAAATATCCGTGTCTTTTTGCCATTTTTTCAGGCCATCCCAAAGATGCTTTTTGTCACCTTCCGGATAATCATAGAAACCTGCACCGGCAGCCTTACCTTTGCGGTTAAATTCGTGAATCATGGTCTGAATTACCTCATCCACGCCTGAGTGAGGCAGCTCTTTGCCTTCGGCTTGTAATGCCTTTCGCGCTTCATTGGCGACATGTTCAGATAAGGTTAAAGACACTTCATCCTGAATAGCAAGAGGCCCAACAGGCATACCCGCTTTCAGTGCAGCCATTTCAATTTTTGCAGGATGCACCCCTTCAGCCAGCAGGCGCAGACCTTCCTGAACAAATGTGCCAAACACACGGCTGGTAAAGAAACCGCGGCTGTCATTCACCACAATCGGAGTTTTGCCAATTTGCTGCACAAAATCATAGGCCTTGGCCAAGGTTTCGCTGGATGTATTTTGCCCTTTGATGATTTCAACCAGCTGCATTTTATCAACCGGACTAAAGAAATGCAGGCCAATAAAATTCTCCGCATTTTTAGAAGCCAGAGCCAGTTCTGTGATAGGCAAGGTTGAGGTATTGGATGCCATCACACCACCATTGACCAGATAGTTTTCCGCTTCCTGAGTCACTTTGGCTTTCAGCTCAGAATTTTCAAAAACGGCTTCAATAATCAGGTCACAGCCTTGTAAGTCTGCTGCATCCGCCGTTGCCTGAATCAGTGCTAAAACCTGATCTCTTTTCTCAGTGCTTAAACGACCCTGTGAGACTTTCTTGTCTAAAAGCTTTTGGCTATAGGCTTTGCCTTTTTCAGCAGCCTCTAGAGAGACATCTTTTAGAATCACTTGAATACTTTTACTTGCCGTGGCATAGGCAATGCCTGCGCCCATCATACCGGCACCCAAAACTCCGACTTTAGTGGCCTTCCATTTGGCAATCTCTTTAGGACGACTGGCACCTGATTTAATCGCATTCAGTCCGTGCCAGAAAGTACCGATCATGTTTTTGGAAATCTGACCTGTGGCGAGATAGGTAAAGTAACGCGATTCAATGGTCAGTGCAGTATCGACATCGACCTGAGCACCTTCTACCGCTGCCGCCATAATGGCTTCAGGTGCAGGGTAACAGCCTTTGGTCTTGTCACGCAGCATGGCAGGGGCAATCGCCAGCATTTGTGCCACGGCTGGTGAAGATGGTGTACCGCCTGGAATTTTGTAGCCTTTCACATCGAAAGGTTGCACAGACTTCGGATTGGCTTTCACCCAGGCAATGGCTTTGTCTAAAAGTTCCTGTTCTGAATCTACTGTGTCGTAAATCAGTCCTAACGATTTGGCTTTCTCGACACCAAACTGTTTGCCTTCCATCAGCAAAGGAAGTGCATTTTGCAAACCAAGTAACCGTACCATGCGCACAATGCCGCCACCGCCTGGTAACAAACCAAGCGTCACTTCAGGCAGGCCGAATTTGGCTTTGGCATCATTTAAAGCAATACGATGATGACAGCACAATGCCAGTTCCCAGCCGCCACCGAGTGCGGTGCCATTCAAGGCTGCAACAACTGGAATGCCACGGGTTTCGATATAACGCAGCTTGGCTTTCATATCTTCAATCATGTTGAAGAACTCGGTGGCATGTTCAGGTGTAGCCTGAATCAGCTCATCCAGATCACCGCCAGCAAAGAAGGTCTTTTTTGCGGAACGGAAAATAATGCCTGCAATATTGTCATCGGCTTTTAGCTTTTCTACAGTTTCGGCTAAAGCTTCACGAAAATCTGCATTCATGGTATTGGCAGACTGGTTTGGAGAATCTAAGGTTAAAATGACGATATTGTCGGCATTTTTTTCAAATTGAATTGCGCTCATTTTTCTTCTCCTTATACCAATTCAATAATCGTTGCGATGCCCATACCACCACCGACACACAGTGTTGCCAGACCACGTTTTTTACCTTGACGTTCTAATTCATCCAAAAGTGTGCCCAAAATCATTGCACCTGTTGCACCCAGTGGATGTCCCATTGCAATTGCACCGCCGTTGACATTGACCTTGGCTGGATTAACATTGAGTTCAGTAATGAAACGCATCACCACCGCTGCAAAGGCTTCATTCACTTCAAACAGGTCGATGTCATCAATGGTTAAACCTGCTTTTTCCAAGGCTTTACGTGCAGCCGGAGCAGGGCCGGTCAACATGATGGTTGGATCAGTGCCAACCAGTGCTGTAGACAATACTTTGGCACGTGGTTTTAAGCCTTGTTCTCGTACCGCCTTTTCAGAAGCCACCAGAACCACCGCAGCACCATCGACGATGCCTGATGAATTACCTGCGTGATGTACATGGTTCACAGCACCTACTTCTGGATATTTTTGCAGGGCAATAGCATCAAAACCCATTTGACCCATCATGGCGAAGCTTGGATTCAGTTTGCCCAAGCTTTCTGCTGTGGTGGTCGGTTTGATGAATTCGTCTTTATCCAAAATCACCACACCGGCTTTATCTTTTACCGACACAACTGATTTGTCGAAATAGCCATTGGCTTGTGCGGCAGCGGCCTTCTTTTGTGACTGCTCTGCAAAAGTATCTACATTGGCACGGCTGTATCCATCAATGGTAGCAATCAGGTCGGCACCAATGCCTTGCGGAATAAAATCACAAGCCATATTGGTTTCAGGATCCAGCGCCCAGGGTCCGCCATCTGAACCCATCGGGACACGGGACATCGATTCGACACCACCAGCAACCACAATATCTTCCCAGCCTGAGCGAACTTTTTGCGCAGCCAGATTCACGGCTTCCAGGCCCGATGCACAAAAACGGTTGATCTGTACCCCGGCTACATCATTATCCCAGCCCGCTGCAATGGCAGCCGTTTTGGCAATGTCGGCCCCTTGATCACCAATTGGCGTGACACAGCCTAGGACAATGTCATCGACTTTAGAGGTATCGAGTTGATGACGGTCTTTTAATTCATTCAGCAATGTGGTGAGTAGGGTGATTGGTTTCACCTCATACAGTGAACCATCTTTTTTTCCTTTTCCGCGTGGTGTGCGAATGGCATCAATGATATAAGCCTCGCTCATGGCATTTCCCTTTTATGACTTTAAAATTTTTATACTTTTTTGAGTGTAATGATTAATTTTCGAAGTGCAATGACGAGAACGGATCAGGTCAGATGATGTTTTTGGTCAATAAAAAAAGCCCAGATCGAAATCTGGGCATAGAGAGAAACTGAAAAGAGTTAGTGGATGATCAGTGATAACCATGCAACTGACGATATAAACCTGGAGTTACGCCAGTCCATTTTTTGAAGGCACGGTGGAAGGTACTGGTTTCACTGAAACCGACCTGCTGCGCGACATCTTCCAGGGTCAGACCGGGATTAAGCAACAGGTGAATGGCCGCATCACGGCGCAAGGCATCTTTCACGCCCTGATAGCTTTTGCCTTCTGCAGCAAGACGGCGACGCAAAGTTTGCGGAGATAGATATAACATTGATGCCACATCATTCAAGGTTGGCATTTCCTCACCAATCTGGCTCTTCAAGACGTCACGAATACGTGAAGTCAGCGAGTTGGTATTTTTGAATTTAACCAGCAACTGTGCAGGCGCTGCTTTGAGGAATTCTTCCAAAGTTTCTTCATTTTGACGAATTGGAAGGTCCAGATAGTCTGCGGCAAAGGTAATTTCAGTCCGTGGTGCATCGAACTGCATCACCGGAGCAAAGAACAGGGCATCATATTCATCGGCATGGTTCGGGCGAGGGTAGCCAAAATGAACGCGTTCAAGCGGAATGCGGCGTTCAATCAGCCAGGAAGCCAAACCATGCCAGATCATCAACATGCTTTCGGTAATGAAATGATCGGGATCCATACTTTTTGGAATAAGCGGAACCAGACGGGCTTCATGTTTGTCACGTTCCAGAACGACCGACCAATCATCACCAAACAGTTTGTAAAACTGAGAAGAAAGTTCAAGCGCATCGCCTAGCGTTTTTGCATGAATAATCAACTGACACATAATGGCGAAACTGCCCAGACGGCGTGGCTGGATATCAAAGCCGACATGCTCGTCCTGAGTCACCATCCACAGCATTTGAATAAATCGGGTGTATTGTTCAGGTGAAATACGGGCTTTGGGTTGACGTAATAATTCAGCTTCAATGCCCACATGTGACAATAAAGTCTCAACGTCCATACCCAGACGTTTTACGCCGGTAAGAGCTGCATTGACAAAGTGGATACTAATGGTATCGCGACTCATATTAAATGCTTCAGTCTCTTTCTCTTTATTCACTTCTAATTGACCTAATTTTATATTCACTTTTGGTTGACCTAAATGACGCTAAAAAATGTTTGCTTGGCTATTTACAATAGTTATTTTACCTTATTTACATCTTAAATTGCCGAAATGATCAAGGTAAATGGCTGAACATGACATTGTTTTGTTGCTTTTATATTTCTAGTATGGGTAGAAAATCAACTAAAAACGAGAAAAATGGAATATGACAACATCTTTACAAGGATTAAAAGTACTTGATTTCTCCACTTTACTTCCTGGTCCATTTGCCACTTTGTATCTGGCAGACCTCGGTGCAGAAGTAATCCATATTGAATCGCCTACGCGACCGGACCTGATTCGGCTGTTTCCGCCTTATGCCAATGGTCAGGCAACTGCGCACAGTTATCTCAATCGCAATAAGCAGTCGATTGCCTTGGATTTAAAAGATCCGCACAACATTGAACTGATTAAACAGAAGATTGTCGACTACGATATTGTAGTCGAGCAGTTTAGGCCAGGGGTGATGCAACGTCTGGGTCTGGATTATGCCACGCTTGCAGCGCTGAACCCCCGACTGATTTATTGCTCTATTACTGGCTATGGTCAGACCGGAAGTTATAAAGATAAAGCCGGACATGACATTAACTATTTGGCTTTGTCCGGAATTGCGGGACATAGCGGGCGGCAAGCGGGTGGACCACCGGCATTGGGGATTCAGGTCGCCGATGTGGCTGGAGGTTCCTTACATGCCGTGATTGGGATTTTGGCCGCCGTGGTTGAGCGTGAGCAAAGTGGTTTGGGACAATATATTGATATTTCGATGACGGATTGTGTAACCACTTTAAACAATATGGCTGCGGCTGCAATACTGGCAGGAAAGACCAAACAATTTCCGGAACAGTCGCATTTAAATGGCGGCAGCTTTTATGACTATTATCAGACTCAGGATGGTCGTTATTTATCGATTGGGAGTTTAGAGCCACAGTTTATGTCTGGTTTGGCACAAATTTTGGATCTTCCTTTACTGCGTGAAAAAGGCGCTTCATTTGACCTGGCGGATCAGCAAGCGGTGAAACAGGCGATTCAGGACAAAATTAAATCCAGAACTTTTGCAGAATGGAACCTGATCTTTGCTGATCAGGATGTGTGTGTAGAACCGGTTTTAACTTTGGATGAAGCCTTAGATTCCACTTTGTCACAACAGCGGCAATGGAAAGTTGAAGTACCGCTGGATCAAGACAGTCAACAGACAGAAACACAGCTGGCCTGTCCAATTAAATTCTCTCGCTCCAAGACAAAATATCTATATGTCGGGCAGCGGTTAGGCACTGGTAACTGGTAGCTTTAAGGGGTATTAAAAATATTAACATTGAAAAACAATGTATTCACAATTTGCGCCCAATGTTAAATACAAAACAGGAGTAGCATCAATATTAGAAAAAAATAATATAAAGGTGAGCAGCTGTGAAGAAGTTATGGAGCACGTTCGGTGTCAGTGTGTGCCTGATCTCTTTAAGCGGTGCATTACACAGTGCAAATGCAGCCGATGCATTTGATTCACAAAGCCAGTGGATGTTCGGTGACTGGAACGGTCAACGTACAGCATTACAGCAAAAAGGGTATGATTTCAGTCTGGATTATACTGGTGAAGTGGCGACTCTACTGGACTCAGACCATCATTCCAGTCATGGCACTGAATATGCAGATCAGTTTGCAATCGGTGTCCACTTCGATTTAAACAAAATTCTAGGTTGGCAAGACACTGAAGCTCAAATAACCGTGACTGAGCGTAATGGCCGTAATTTATCGAATACTTCAGATGCGTTAAATGGTCATCTCAGTTCGGTGCAGGAAGTTTGGGGCCGTGGTCAAACCTGGCATTTAACAGACTTCTGGATCAAGAAAAAATTCCTGCAGCAAAAATTGGATATCAAAGTGGGGCGCTTTGGTGAAGGTGAAGACTTTAACAGCTTTGACTGCGATTTCCAGAATCTGGCGCTTTGTGGCTCGCAAGTCGGGAACTGGGTTGGTGATCAGTGGTACAACTGGCCAGTGAGTCAATGGGCAGCACGGGTCAAATATAACCTCACTCCAGAAGTGTATGCCCAAGTTGGGGCTTATGAATATAACCCTGAAAACCTTGAGAGAGGCAAAGGCTTTAATTTAAGTACTGATGGTTCTCATGGTGCAATCATTCCTGCTGAAGTGGTTTGGACACCGAAACTCGGTGCGGCAAGACTTCCGGGTGAATACCGTGCCGGTTATTACTACAGCACAGCGGATGCTGCAGAAATTAAAGATGCATCTCGAACTGACCACAAACAAGGCGGCTGGGTTGTCGCCAAACAGCAATTGACCGCACATAAAGGTGATGTATCTCGTGGCCTGAGTGGTTTTGTAAACTTAACTGTACATGATAGTGACACAAACACAGTCAGTGACATGCAGAATATTGGTTTGGTTTATAAAGGTTTAATGGACTCTCGTCCTCAGGATGAGATCGCGGTTGGTGTCGCCCGTATCAATATTAATGATGATGTCAATGATGCGAACATCACTAATAATCGTGTAGATGTTCGTGGCCTACAGAGCGAAGAATACGATGCCGAAATTTATTACGGTATTCATGCAACCAACTGGCTAACCATCCGACCCAATGTGCAATATATCCATCATGTCGGCGCATATAAAAATGGCGAAAATGCCTGGGTGGGCGGTATTAAGCTACAAACAGCATTCTAGTTTCTAGCTGATCCCTTATCTTCCCAATAAAGCAGTGCTTTATTCCCGCTCAGGTATTGAATATCCAAAAACTACAAAAAAAGGTGCTCGTATTTCACTATCAATATGAGCTTTAAAAGAATCCTAAAAACAGGTGGTCAATATGAGTACTCCATCTTCAGGTTCAGGGCTAAAAACGGTTTTGGCTGTTGTGGCCATCATTTTCGGATTAGTGCTGCTGATAGGAGGAATATATCTTGCAGTGCTTGGTGGGTCTTGGTACTACATCATCGCAGGTCTATTCTTCATCGCTACTGCGGTTTTATTGCATAAATTAAAAAGCTCGGCGCTCCTTGTTTATGCTGTACTGGTATTAGGTACGGTCATCTGGGGGCTTTGGGAGGTTGGTTCTGACTTTTTTGCGCTGGCACCTCGTTTAGATATTCTGGGTATATTTGGTTTGTTATTGCTTATTCCTGCAGTGACTCGAGGATTTGAAAATAGCAAAGGTGCAAAAATTGTTCTTACAGGGGTGTTGGCAATCACCATTGCTGTCATGATCTATGCTGTATTTAATGACCCTCAGGAAATCCGCGGTGAATTAAGCACTAAACAGCCTGCAACATCACAGCCCATTCCGGGCATTGCAGATGGTGACTGGCCTGCTTATGGTCGTACCCAGTCCGGTTTGCGTTATTCTCCCTTAAAACAAATAAATTCTGAAAACGTAAAAGACTTGCAAGTTGCCTGGGAATATCACACTGGCGAAAGCAAAACTGAAAATGACTCTGGTGAAACAACCAATCAGGTAACGCCTATTAAAGTAGGGAATAATGTTTATCTGTGTACCATGCACCAGCGTTTAATCGCTTTAGACCCATCTACAGGTAAAGAAAAATGGAACTTTGATCCTAAACTCAAAGCAGATAATACCTATCAACATTTAACTTGCCGGGGTGTGTCTTATTACGATGCCAACAATACGGCAGGTTTCGAAGCCAGTCTGGCTGCCAATAAAACGGCTTCAGCCGAGTGCCCTAAGAAAGTCATTTTGCCTGTCAATGATGGTCGTCTTGTCGCGATTAATGCTGACACGGGTAAGGTCTGTACTGACTTTGGTAACAATGGTGAAGTCGATCTGCAAAAAGATATGCCATTTCCATATCCAGGCGGTTATATCCCAACATCTCCACCGGTCGTTACGGGTACAACGATTATTATTGGCGGTTCAACCACCGATAACTATTCGACTGAAGAGCCATCTGGGGTGATACGTGGTTACGATGTGAATACTGGTGAACTGCTTTGGGTATTCGATACTGGTGCGGAAGATCCAAATGCGATTCCTGCACCAGGTCAGAAATTTGTTCATAACTCACCCAATGCCTGGGCACCTTTAGCCTATGATGCTGCACTGGATATTGTGTATGTCCCTACAGGTGTCGGTACGCCAGATATTTATGGCGGGCACCGTACCGAACTGGATGAACGCTATGCCAACTCCATACTGGCGCTGAACGCCTCTACCGGGAAGCTGGTCTGGAATTTCCAAACCACCTATCATGACTTATGGGATATGGATGTACCAGCGCAGCCAACTTTGGTGGACATTAAAGATAAATCAGGCAATATTGTGCCTGCCATCTATGTATTGACCAAAACAGGCAATGCCTTTGTACTGGAGCGTCGTACTGGTGCGGCTATCATTCCTATTACGGAGAAACCGGTTCCACAAACCGTGAAACGCGGTCCGCAAACAAAAGGTGAGCGTTATTCTCCTACGCAACCGTTCTCTGATTTTGACCTGGCACCGAAAGAAAAATTAACCGACAAACAAATGTGGGGTGCCACCATGTTTGACCAGTTAATCTGCCGTGTAGCATTCAAAAAATTGAACTATGAAGGAATTTATACGCCGCCTTCAGAAAATGGCACTTTGGTGTTCCCGGGTAACCTGGGCGTGTTTGAATGGGGTGGTATGTCGGTCAATCCAGACCGTCAAATTGCCGTGATGAACCCGATTGGCTTGCCATTTGTGTCTAAACTGATCCCAGAAGATCCGAACCGTAAACAAACAGCCAAAGGTGCGGGTACTGAACAGGGTGTTCAACCGATGTATGGTGTGCCTTATGGAGTTGAAATCAGTGCATTCCTTTCTCCATTCGGCCTGCCGTGTAAACAGCCGGCTTGGGGCTATGTGGCGGGTGTCGATTTAAACACCCATGAAGTGGTCTGGAAACGTCGTATAGGTACCATCCGTGACAGTATGCCGGGTATTCCATTACCACCATTTAAAATGGGGGTACCAATGCTGGGTGGTCCAATTTCTACTGCGGGTAATCTGATGTTTGTCGGTGCGACCCAGGATAACTATATCCGTGCCATTAACGTCACCAATGGTGATGAGCTTTGGAAAGGCCGTCTACCTGCAGGTGGTCAGGCAACGCCAATGACTTATGAAAGCAACGGTAAACAATATGTGGTGATCATGGCGGGTGGTCATGGTTCATTTGGCACCAAGATGGGTGATTCCATCGTGGCTTATGCTTTACCCGATAAAAAATGATTTGGTCGTAGACTAGAAGTAAAAAGCCTGATCCGTCAGGCTTTTTTATGCCGCTACAATTGTTGTGAAAAAGCAGGGAATAGCAGAAAAAGTGCTAAACAAGTGAAAATAAGATGAATGAGTTTAAAAGTAGTGTTAATAGGGGGTATGTCTTTATATCAGTGAAGTTTAACAACACTTATCAATAAAATCGCTATTAAATATGTAAAAAACGCATTTTGTTGATAGATCAAATCTCGTTATGCTGTGCACCGTTATAATAGAAACTACTAGCTGTACGCCATGTATTTATATACTGATTTTGACCAGCAACTGGTCAATGAACGTGTTGCACAATTCCGTGACCAAACGGAACGTTATTTAGCCGGTAAATTGACGGAAGATGAATATCGTCCGCTTCGTCTGCAAAACGGCCTTTATGTACAACGTTATGCGCCAATGTTGCGTATTGCAGTCCCTTACGGCCTGATGAATTCAAAACAACTGCGTAAAATTGCGCAATTGGCCAAAGACTATGACCGTGGTTATGCACACGTATCAACACGTCAAAACATTCAGTTTAACTGGCCTGCACTAGAAAATGTACCGGACATGCTGCAAGAACTGGCATCTGTACAAATGCATGCAATCCAGACATCTGGTAACTGTATCCGTAATACTACCACTGACCAGTATGCAGGTGTGGTTGCCGGTGAAGTGGCTGACCCACGTCCGACTTGTGAATTGATCCGTCAGTGGTCAACCTTCCACCCGGAATTTGCCTTCTTGCCACGTAAGTTCAAAATCGCGGTTTCTGCATTAGAAGAAACCGACCGTGCGGCAACTTCATTCCACGATATCGGTGTTTACATCGTGCGTAATGAAGCAGGCGAGATGGGCTATAAAATCAAAGTGGGGGGTGGCTTGGGCCGTACCCCGGTGATTGGTAGCTTTATTCGTGACTTCTTGCCACGTGAAGACTTGATTGCATATTTGGAAGCAGTGCTTCGTGTGTATAACTTGCATGGTCGTCGTGACAACAAATATAAAGCCCGTATCAAGATTTTAGTAAAAGCGTTAACACCAGCCGTATTTGCAGAAAAAGTTGAAGCTGAATTTGCGCATACTGTGAAAACGTTGAAAATTGATGCAGATACTTTGGCGAAAATGGATGAGAACTTCACGCCATTTGATTACCAAGATTATGCAGATGAAGATTTCACTGAACAGTTTGCTGCGCATCCGAAGTTCAAACAGTGGTTCAACATCAACACCAATGCACATAAAGTAAAAGGTTATCGTATCGTCACGATTTCTCTGAAACGTGCCGGTATTGCTCCTGGTGATATGACTGTTGAAGAGATGAACCTGATTGCGGATCTTGCAGACAAGTACACCTTCGGCGAGTTCCGTACCACCCACGAACAAAACATTGCTTTGGTCGATGTACCGAAAAAAGACCTGTTTGAATTGTGGCAGATCCTTGATCAGCACAATCTGGCTCGTGCGCATATTGGTTTCATTACTGACATTATTTGCTGTCCGGGCGGTGACTTCTGTTCATTGGCCAATGCGAAATCTATTCCGATTTCAGAAGCGATTTCACGCCGTTTTGATGATCTGGATACCATCTACAACCTGGGTAAACTGGATCTGAACATTTCAGGTTGTATGAATGCCTGCGGTCACCACCATGTCGGTAATATCGGTATTTTGGGTGTTGACAAAAAAGGTGCTGAATTCTACCAAATTACTTTGGGTGGTAATGCAGACCATGATGCATCAATTGGCGACATTCTTGGGCCATCATTTGCAGCAGATCGTGTACCTGATGTGGTTGAAGAAATTCTAAATACCTATCTTGATCTTCGAAACGACGGTGAAGAGTTTATCGATACTTACCGCCGTGTTGGCATTCAACCATTTAAGGAGCGTGCATATGCTTAATACCGCACTACAAGTGCTCTCTAAAGATGGCACGATTGCAGACAATACTTACCAGTTAATTGGTGAAGATGGTGTATTACCTCAAGGTGATGTAGTTTTAACGGTTGAACAGTTAGACCAGATTGCCAATATTTCAGGTAAAAAAGCACTTTACATCACTGTAGATGCATCTCCTGAAACCCATGAATTTCCGCTAGATCAGTTAGATGCAATCTTTATTGAATTTGCTGGTTTTAATGATGGCCGCGGTTATTCTTTTGCAGCATTGCTTCGTCGTCAAGGTTACCAAGGTGAACTTCGCGCAACTGGTGATGTATTCAAAGATGTGTTGAACTACATGAAGCGTTCAGGTTTTGATACTTTCGTGATTAAAGAAGGTAAAGATATTCAGGAAGCGGCAGCAGGTCTGGGCGATTTTACCAACCCTTATCAAGCTTCTACTGCAGTTGAAAAAGCCAATTATCAAACTGGTGCTTAATTTAATTCATTAAGCTCAAGTTGAAAAAAGCCTCCATATGGAGGCTTTTTTTCTAGAATATTTACATGGTTTCAAGCTGACAGTTGACCATCCATTTAATGCCAAACTGATCGGTAAAGGCGCCATAGAGTGCACCCCAGAACGTCTTTTCTAAGGGCATTTCTATTTGTCCATTGACAGATAAAGTATTAAACAGACGTTTAGCCTCATCTTGCTCATGAGCATTCAGATTAATTGAAATATAGTGATTATTCCCTTGAGTGAAAACGGTATTGTTTTGCGCACAGAATTGATCATTGGTATCAGATCCCATCAATTCCGTAAATGCATTAATCGGTAAGGCGACATGCAGAATAAGATTTTTATCTGCTTCAGAAAGCATGTTGCCTTCTTCAGATGGCATTTCACCATAACGGGTAAGATTTGAAAATTCACCACCAAAAACAGATTGATAAAAGTTAAATGCTGCTTCGGTTTCACCTTGGAAATTAAGATAATGATTGAGTTGCATGGAAAGCCTTTGTTGTTGTTTTGATGGTTTTAATTTAACAGGCTTAAGCAGAATAAAAGATGAAAAAGTGTAAGCATAAAAAATCCCTCAAAAGAGGGATTTTGTTCTCTCTCCCCTTAGGGAGAGAGTTAGAGAGGGGAATTACCTGACTCCCTCTTTAACAAAGGCAGACTTCAAAAATTAAAGTAATTCAATCGCTACAGCAGTCGCTTCACCACCACCAATACACAGGGTAGCAATTCCTTTTTTGCCGCCAGTGCGTTTAAGTGCATGGATTAGCGTCAAGATAATGCGCGAACCGGTAGAACCGACAGGATGACCGAGTGCACATGCACCACCGTTGATGTTGACTTTAGCCGGATCAAGTTTGAAGTCATCCATAGGACACATGGTCACCATGGCAAAAGCTTCGTTAATTTCCCAAAGATCGACGTCTTGTGCATCCCAACCAGTTTTATTTAAAACTTTCTGAATGGCACCTACTGGAGCAATGGTAAATTCTGAAGGGTGCTGTGAATTTGAAGCATAGGCCACAATTTTTGCCAGAGGTTTTAGACCTTTTGCTGCAGCATTATCACTCGAAGTTAAAACTAGTGCAGATGCACCGTCCGAAATTGAGCTGGCATTGGCAGCAGTAATGGTGCCGTCTTTAGCAAAGGCAGGGCGGAGTGACGGGATTTTTGCAATGTTCGCATTGAAAGGCTGTTCATCTTTATCTACCACAACATCGCCTTTACGGGTAGAGACAGTCACTGGCACGATTTCATCGGCAAAGTAGCCTTCATTGACCGCTTTTTGTGCACGCTCTAAGGAACGAATCGCAAAATTATCCATTTGCTCACGGGTATAGCCACGCGTATTTGCCATGTCTTGAGCAAAAGAACCCATCAAGCGGCCGGTTTCCGCATCTTCCAATCCATCCAGGAACATATGGTCTTTAATTTCACCATGACCCATACGGAAACCACCACGGGCTTTAGGTAATACATAAGGCGCATTGGTCATCGATTCCATGCCGCCAGCAACCACAATTTCAGCAGAGCCCGCTTTAATCATGTCAGCCGCTTGCATCACTGCTTTCATGCCAGAACCGCATAACTTATTAATGGTGACTGCACCAGTGGAATCAGGTAGCCCGGCTTGACGCATTGCCTGGCGAGCTGGCCCTTGTTTTAAGCCGGCAGGGAGCACACAGCCCATAATGACTTCTTCGACATCAGTAGGTTGTAATCCTGCACGTGCAATCGCTTCTTTGATTGATGCTGCACCAAGTTCAGGGGCTGTGACGCTGGCTAAGCTACCTTGAAAGCCGCCCATTGCAGTACGTGCACCATTTACAATTACGATGTCTGTCATTGTTCTTTCTCCGAGATTTACTTTTTAGGGAATTATTTTCCAAGCTTAAGCAGTATATTAAAAAATGAGCCGGAATAAAGAGCGATTGTGCTATGTCTTTAGACTGATAAGTTTTCAGCAGATGGATAGGCTTTCTATCCGCATATGCCCCATGGCACTAAGAATCAGTTTCTGGTGATGATCGGAAAATATTGAACAGTAATAAAAACTACCATTTGAACCTATAGGAAGGCCATTTTCAGCTTGAAACGTTAAGCTGGGAACATGCAAAGTTCCTCTCCAGTCTAAGTGCCCATATTTTAAATTGGTTGATTCTGTATAGATAATTTTCTCGCCAGTATCAATTTGTCTATTTTTATTGCTATCGAGAAAAACAAGTAAACCAGTAGTCCATTGGTTTGTTTGACAATTTACTTTATTCTGACTTGGACATAACACCACATTGGTATGATAGAGCGCAGCTTGAGATTTAGCTAATTGAATCGTGGAAATCAATTTATTGGTGGTAGCGTTGACTTCCTGCTTGGCTTTTATTTCTTGAAAATAAGGTAAAGCGATCGTAGCCAGAATTGCAAAAATAGACAAAGTAACGATGAGTTCAACTAATGTAAAACCCTTTTTTTGTTGAAAAAGCATTTAAAGTAATCCTGTAATATATTTTTTTAAAATTATTTGTGTTATTAGTGTTTTGTTTTTTAATTGTTTTTTTTGCGGGTAATATTTATTACTCAACTTTTAAGAAAGCTGTTAAAATAATTTGCAAGTGACAATAAGCTATTCATAAGAATAAATTGAGTAAAAATTTACCGAATTACAACGGAAATTGTAAGTAATTTTGTCAATAATTTACTTGATTAAAATTATCAAGCACTTGGAAAAAAAATAAAGTGTTTGTATGATTCACAGTGAATGGCTTAAGAATAAAACTGGGGTATAAGAAAGCCTATCTCAGAATAGTCAAATTCTAGGCTTAAGCTTGAACAACAATTGTTATCTCTGGAGGATAAATCCATGAAAATGAGTCGTATTGCTTTAGCAATGCTCGTTGCTGCACCTTTAGCTGCTGCTAACGCTGGCGTAACTGTTACTCCATTAATGCTTGGTTATACATTCCAAGACACTCAACACAACAACAGCCGTGGCAACTTAACTAATGGTGGTCAAGAGCTTCAAGACGATTTGTTCGTTGGTGCAGCACTTGGTGTTGAATTAACTCCATGGTTAGGCTTTGAAGCTGAATACAACCAAGTGAAAGGTGATTCTGATCTTGTTGGTGGCGGTACTGCTGACTATAAACAGTCTCAAATCAATGGTAACTTCTATGCGACTTCTGATTTGATCACTAAGAACTATGACAGCAAAATCAAACCTTACGTATTATTAGGTGCTGGTCACTATAAATATGAGCTTGATAGCGCTGCTGGCCGCGATACCCGTGGTCTTGAAGAAGAAGGTACTCTTGGTAACGCTGGTCTAGGTGCTTTCTGGCGCTTGAACGATGCTTTATCTCTACGTACTGAAGCTCGTGCTACTTATAACATCGACGAAGATTTCTGGAACTATACAGCTTTAGCTGGTCTTAACGTAGTTCTTGGCGGTCACTTGAAACCTGCTGCTCCTGTAGTAGAAGTTGCTCCAGTTGAGCCTGTAGCTCCAGTTCAACCAGCTCCACAAGAGTTGACTGAAGACCTTAACATGGAACTTCGTGTGTTCTTTGATACAAACAAATCAAACATCAAAGACCAATACAAACCAGAAATCGCTAAAGTTGCTGAGAAGTTAGTTGAATATCCAAACGCTACTGCTCGCATCGAAGGTCACACAGATAACACTGGTCCACGTGCATTGAACGAACGTTTATCTTTAGCTCGTGCTAACTCTGTTAAATCTTCACTTGTAAATGAATACAATGTAGATCCAGCTCGTTTGTCTACTCAAGGTTTCGCTTGGGATCAACCGATTGCTGACAACAACACTAAAGAAGGCCGTGCTATGAACCGTCGTGTATTCGCGACTATTTCTGGTAGCCGTACTGTTGTTGCAGAGCCAGCTGAACAAGCTCCTGCAGCTCAATAATTTATTATTGAACTGATTTAAGAAAAAGCAGCCGTAAGGCTGCTTTTTTTATGCGCTACATAAGCATAACTTGTTTAATACACAGTTTTATTTTGATCTTGTTCTAATAAACACCCATATACACAATAAAAAGAGGGTGAAAAAATGACACAGATGTTAACGACAGCAGATGGAACCTCGATTTATTATAAGGATTGGGGCGATGGCCCCGTTGTAGTCTTTTCCCATGGGTGGCCTTTATCCAGTGATGCTTTTGAAGACCAGATGTTATTTCTGGCTGAACATGGTTATCGGGTGATTGCATTTGATCGACGAGGTCATGGAAGGTCAAGTCAGCCATGGGCAGGGCACAACATTGATCAATATGCACAAGATATGCACCAACTCATTGAGCACCTCCGATTAACTAAATTTGCATTAGTCGGACATTCTACCGGTGGGGCAGTCGTCACACGGTATACGGCAAAATATGGACAGCATCAGGTCACTAAACTGGCCTTGATTGCGGCTGTAACTCCCTTACTGATTTGGCGAGATGATAATCCACATGGCGTTGATCCAGATGTTTTTGATGAAATGCGGGCAAATTTACTGGATAACAGAGCTGATTTTTATCTAGATTTTGCCAAACAGTTTTATGGCTATGACAAACTGTTAAATAAAACCTCGGAAGGTGTGATACAAAATTTTTGGCGTATTGCGATGCAAGGTTCAATCAAGGCCCATTATGATTGTATTCATGCTTTTTCAGAAACAGATTTAAGTGAAGATTTAAAACAAATCACGGTTCCTACCCTGGTGTTGTATGGGACTGCCGATGAAATTGTTCCCCCGGAAATTTGCAGCCAGAAGGCGGTAAAATTGTTACAGCGGGGTGTGGAAGAGCAAATTAAAGGTGCTCCTCATGGTTTATGTACCACACATAAAAATGAAGTCAGTTTTGCCTTAAAGCAATTTTTGGCAGCAGAAGACTCCTTGTTATAAAAAATAGAAATAAAAAAACAGCCCGAAGGCTGTTTTTTTGAATACTAGATTTAGTCCTGATTGGGATTCATGGGTTTAACATCCATGTCTTGATAAGGAACTAACTTGGTTTTGTTTTTCCACTTATATCCTAACCAAATCACCAGGAATAATGGAATACTGATATAGGTTGAAAGTACACCTAACCAGTCACCATTAAGGGCAGCCTGATAGTTTTGGCCTAATACCACTATGGTACATAAAATGAAGGCAAACCAAGGTGCAAACGGGAAGAACTTGGCTGTATACGCTAAATCTTCCAGTTTATAACCTTGAACCAGATAACCTTTGCGGAAGCGGTAGTGTGAAATAGCAATCCCCAGCCAGACAATAAAGCCGCACATGCCTGACATATTTAACAACCAGTTAAATACTTGTTGTTCACCTATAAAGGTGGTCAAGAAGCAGAGTGCTGCAATTGCAGTGGTGGCATAGAGGGCATTCATCGGTACGCCACGTGGGTCCAGACGTGCGAATAATTTTGGCGCACTGCCTTTACGTGCCATATCAAACAGCATACGGGTAGAAGAATACATGCCTGAATTACCTGCAGATAAAATGGCAGTTAAAATCACGGCATTCATCAAACTGGCAGCAAAGGCAAATCCAGCCTGTTCGTATAACAAGGTAAAGGGTGACAGGCTAATGTCTTCGCTCGATGCAGCTTGTAAAAGGCGAGGATCATCATAGGCCACCAAAGTACCGATAATGAAAATACACACAACATAGAACAGTAAAATTCGCCAGAAAATCTGTTTAATCGCAATTGGAATGGTCTTTTTGGGATTTTTGGATTCACCTGCGGCAACACCGACCATTTCGGTGCCTTGGAACGAGAATCCGGCAATCATGGCAACCCCGATCAGCGCTTGGAAGCCGCCGACAAAAGGTGCTTCACCTTTGCTCCAGTTGGAGAAGGTAACCATGCCCGGTGTCATCATGATTTTTACAATCATGACCATACCAATAATAATAAAGACAATGATGGCAATAACTTTAACTAGGGAGAATAAAAACTCACTTTCACCAAAGCCTTTTACAGAGAGTGAGTTAATGGCAAAAATAATGGCAAGGAAAATGGCACTCCAGTAAAAACCGGGAATATCGGGGAACCAGAATTTCATAATGAACTGAACTGCAACCAGTTCAAAGGCTACAGTAATGGCCCAGTTGTACCAATAGTTCCATCCCAGTGCGAAACCAAAACCACCTTCTACATATTTTGTACCATAGGTAAAAAAGGCACCCGAAGTTGGATTATGTGTCGCAAGCTCACCCAGACTGGTCATCAAGAAATAAATCATGATCCCGATCAGACAGTAAGCCAATAAAGCACCGCCCGGACCGGCATTGGCAATTGTTGCACCAGAAGCCAGGAATAAGCCTGTGCCGATAGAACCACCAATGGCGATCATATTCAAATGACGTGCACTCAGCTTACGCTTTAAATGTGCAGATTGAGTTTCGCTCATCGTTGTTCCTTAAGATTTCTTTTCGGTGCTAGCGAACAGCACTTTAAAGCCTTGTTGATCTGCTTTGGTTGTACATTTGCCAAAGCTTTGTTCAATGAGTAATGGATAATTTAAAAAGCGATTTGCCACAATCCATAATTCACCACCGGATTTCAAATGACGACGTGAAGTTTTGCATAAGTTTTCACTGGCATCATAATTGGTCTGAATACCTTGATGGAAAGGCGGATTGCTGACGATGGCATGCAAGAAAAGTGGAGCATCTTCAATACCCGTCACAGCGGTAATTTCCAGCTGTTCGGGAGAAAGGCTATTTTTTTCAAAAGTCATGCGGGTAGAGGCCAATGCAAAAGCATCGACATCCATTGCAAAAATGCGGTTCTTGGGATTCAGTTTCGCCAGATAAGCACTAATGATACCGGCACCACAGCCAAAGTCGGCAATTTTACCTGAAGTCACTTGTGATAAAAACGGTAAAAATACCGCTGTACCGACATCTAGGCGATTTTGACTGAATACGCCGGGCAGGGCACAAATGGTGAGATCACCTTTAGGTGTTGCCACCGTATACTGTTGTGCCCAATCTGCCAGCGCTTTTTCTTTAACTGTTGATTCAATCTTGACTTGCCAGAGCTGACAATGGCGAGCACTATCCAGTTTGATGGCTTTGCCATAAGGCTGTAGCTGTTTCGCAGCACGTTCAACGCCGCCTTTCTTTTCACCGACCAGAAAAATTGAAGCTCCCAAACCTAAGCGGTTGACCACATTGTGCAGGACATAATTTAAAAGTTCTTTAGACTTCGGCACAAAAATAATGGCCTGATCAAAATTACTTTCAGGAAGCTCTACGCCAAAATGGACATTGGCCTGTTGCGACTGAAAATATTGAAATTCATTATAATTCCATGTCCACAAACAAGGGCTGATGTCTTGGTCTAGATTGGAAAGCAAATCGTCAGTCGGTGCATTGACTAGAAGCACACGTCCGGAAAGATATTCGTGCTGTCGAATGACAACTTCACTTCTTGGATCCATTTTTTATCTCGCCATTGAAAAACTCTGCCCAGACAATGCTGGGCAGAGTTGATGCTGAAATGAAATTATTTCTTCGATTCAGGAAGAATAATATTTAAGAGCAATGCGGCAATACCGCCAGTCGCCACACCTGAACTAAAGATGTTACGGAATAATTCAGGAAGATGTTCCAAAATTTGTGGGACTTGTGCAACACCTAGACCTAAGCCGAGTGAAATCGCAATAATGAGCAAGGCACGACGGTCAAGATGGATACCTGACAGAATATTAATACCAGAAGCAGCCACAGCGCCGAACATCACCATTACCGCGCCACCCAGTACAGCTTGTGGTACAGCCTGAATCACACCAGCAACTGCAGGCAGCAAGCCTAGAATTACCAGTAATGCTGCAATCCAGATACCTACATAACGGCTGGCTACACCTGTTAATTGAATCACGCCATTGTTTTGTGCAAACACTGAACTTGGGAAAGTATTGAATAAGCCTGCGAGCAAAGAGTTCGCACCATTAACAAGCACACCACCTTTAATACGTTCCATCCATACTGGACCATCCACTGGCTGGTTGGAAATTTTCGAAGTCGCGGTGATATCACCAATCGCTTCTAAAGAAGTGACCAGGTAAATGAATGCCATTGGAATAAACAGGCTCCAAGAGAAGCTTAATCCAAAATGCATTGGTGTTGGGATCTGAACCATCGGCGCATCTTTTAAGCCTGAAAAATCAAGATGACCCATAAAGCCGGCAAGGGCATAACCAATAATCAGGGCAATCAGAATGGCTGAACTCTTGATCCAGGTAATACGGATACGGTTCAAGACAATAATAATCGCCAGTACCGTACATGACATGATCAGGTTATCGGCATTGGCAAAGGTTTTATCGCCCATGGCCTGATAACCGCCACCCATACTGATCAGACCTTCCTTAATTAAGGTTAAACCAATCAGCAGAACCACAATACCGGTAACCAGTGGGGTGATCAGTTTTTTCACCCAAGGCAGAATGCGTGATACGCCCATTTCAATAAATGAACCCGCAATCACCACACCAAAAATAGACGCCATCACTGCTTCTACAGGCGTGCCTGCAGCCACCATGGCTGAACCGATCCCGATAATAGGACCAATAAAGTTAAAGCTGGTGCCTTGAACAATCAGCAAGCCTGCACCAAATGGGCCTACTTTTTTGCATTGTAAAAAGGTTGCAATCCCCGAGATCACCAAGGACATGGAAAGAATCATATTGGTGTCTTCTTTTGACACACCTAAAGCCAAACAGATAAGGAGGCCGGGCGTGACAATCGGGACAATAATCGCAAGTAAATGTTGCAGGGCAGCGAGGAAAGCGATAAAAGGTTTAGGGCGATCGTTTAATCCGTAGACCAAATCAAGACGATCGTGTTGTTCGGGAGAGTTTTTTAAATCAGACATGTAAAAAAGGTACAGCAGCAATTTGGCGTTATTCTAATCGAGTTACATGACTTTACAAACCAAAAAAAGGATGAATAGTCAAAAAAACTTGTAACTGTCAATAAACTGTCACTACTAAAAGTTAACTTTTTTCTGTATAATTTGCCCTCAAATTTAAAGCGTATCGAATTTACATGTCAGATATTAAAACTCTCCGTAATATTGCCATCATCGCGCACGTCGACCATGGTAAAACGACTCTAGTCGACAAACTTTTACAACAATCAGGTGCTTTGGGTGAACGCGCGGGTGAGATCGAGCGTGTCATGGATTCAGGCGCTATTGAAAGTGAACGTGGTATTACCATTCTTGCAAAAAACACTGCAATCAAATGGTTAGATAAACGTACTGATACCGAATACCGTATCAACATCGTGGACACCCCGGGACACGCCGACTTCGGTGGTGAAGTTGAACGTGTAATGTCGATGGTTGACTGCGTACTTCTTCTTGTTGACTCACAAGAAGGCCCAATGCCACAAACTCGTTTCGTAACGCAAAAAGCGTTCGCACGTGGTTTGAAACCAATCGTAATTATTAACAAAGTGGACAAGCCAAGCGCGCGTCCTGATTGGGTAATTGACCAAGTATTCGATTTGTTTGATAACTTAGGCGGTACTGACGAACAGTTAGACTTCCCAATTGTTTATGCTTCTGGTCTTCGTGGTGTGGCTGGTCCTTCTCCAGAAGAACTTGCTGAAGACATGACTCCGTTGTTCCAAACAATCGTTGACATCGTTGAACCACCAGCAGTTGACGTTGATGGTCCATTCCAAATGCAAATTTCGTCTTTGGACTATAACAGCTTCGTAGGTGTAATCGGTGTTGGTCGTATCCAACGTGGTTCAGTAAAATTAAACACACCTGTAACTGTAATTGATAAAGAAGGTAAGACGCGTAACGGTCGTATCTTAAAAATCATGGGTTACCACGGTTTAGAACGTATTGACGTTGAGTCTGCTCAAGCGGGTGATATCGTTTGTGTAACGGGTATTGATGAACTTCATATCTCTGACACAATCTGTGATCCTAAGAATGTTGAAGCTTTACCGCCATTGTCTGTAGATGAACCTACAGTATCGATGACGTTCCAGGTAAACAACTCACCGTTTGCTGGTAAAGAAGGTAAATTCGTGACTTCACGTAATATCCGTGAACGTCTTGACCGCGAATTGATTCACAACGTAGCACTTCGTGTTGAAGATACTGACAGTCCTGACCGTTTCAAAGTGTCTGGTCGTGGTGAACTTCACCTTTCAGTTCTTATTGAAAACATGCGCCGTGAAGGTTTCGAGATGGGTGTATCTCGTCCGCAAGTAATCTTGAAAGAGATTGATGGCGCAATGCAAGAACCGTATGAAAACGTAACTTTTGACGTTGAAGAACAGCACCAAGGCGCTGTAATGGAACAAATGGGTCACCGTAAAGGCGAAATGACCAATATGGAAGTTGACGGTAAAGGCCGTATCCGTATTGAAGCAACTGTTCCTTCACGTGGCTTGATTGGCTTCCGTTCTGAGTTCTTGACCATGACTTCTGGTACAGGGATCATGACATCAAGCTTCTCTCACTACGGTCCAATGAAACAAGGTACTGTTGCGAAACGTCAAAATGGTGTGTTGATCTCTATGGTTCAAGGTACTTGCCTGGGCTATGCATTGTTCAGCTTGCAAGACCGTGGTCGTCTATTTGCTAAGCCTCAGTTAGAAGTTTACGAAGGTATGATCGTGGGTATTAACTCTCGTTCAGACGATATGGTTGTTAACCCAACTAAAGCGAAACAGTTAACTAACGTACGTGCTTCTGGTACTGATGATGCGTTAACTCTTGTTCCTGCAATTGAATATACGCTTGAACAAGCGCTTGAATTCATTGAAGATGATGAGCTTGTTGAAGTAACACCTAAGTCAATCCGTATTCGTAAGCGTTGGTTAACTGAAAACGAACGTAAACGTAACCGTTCTTAATTATTTAATTAAATTAAGAATTGAAAAAATGCTATCACGTCAGTGATAGCATTTTTTTTTGTTTATAATTAGAAAATCAATATGTTCAACATGTTAAATTCCAAGTAAATTACAGGGAATTATGACCTGTTATAAATGCATTACCGCATCATACAGTTCTCAAAATATATTAATAAAGAATGCTTTAAAGATAAACTGGAGAGAAGATATGAGTATTATTCAAGAATTTAAAGAATTTGCCATTAAAGGCAATATGATGGATTTAGCAATTGGTGTCATCATTGGTGGCGCTTTTGGTAAAATCATTGATTCATTGGTTAAAGACATTATTATGCCTTTAATTTCCGTCATTACTGGCGGCGGCGTAGATTTTACCCAGAAATTCTTTGTATTAGGTGCTAACCCGAATAATTTGCAATCTTTAGATGAATTACAGAAAGCGGGTGTGAACGTACTGACTTACGGGAACTTTTTAACGATTTTAATTAACTTCCTCATCTTGGCCTGGGTCGTATTCCTGTTGGTTAAATTCATGAACCGTTTGCGTAAACAGGAAGGACCGGTAGAGGAAACACCAACCACTCCGGCCGATATCGAATTGCTGCGTGAAATTCGTGATGAATTGAAAAAACGCCCACAACTGTAATTTCTTTTCTGAAATAAAAAAAACGGTGCTGAATGCGCCGTTTTTTATTCCTTATTTATACCCTCTCCTTTTAGGAGAGGGCTAGATCCCCTTGCGGAATATATTACTCACCTCCTAAAAGGAGAGGGAACTCGAAAGGGCTACTAATCCATCCGAAACTTAATTTCCAGTAAATGCCAGCCAAACTGGCTTTTAATTGGGCCATGTAGTTCACGTTCAGGCAAAGTAAATACGGCTTTATCAATCGGGCCGACTAACTGACCCTTTTTGATATCGCCAAGTTCACCGCCTTTTTTCCCCGAGGGGCAAGTGGAATGCTGTTTGGCAATTTTGGCAAAATCTGCCCCATCCTTAATTTTCTTTTTTAGCTGTTCAGCAAGCACTTTGTCCTTGACCAAGATATGTCGAACGATGGCAGATTTCATGCTTTGCTTCCTTTAATGGCTTTCTGAGGGGCTATTTTAACTTTTTTTAAGGGCTGACACTCTGGACAAAACACCGATGCACGCTGTCCGAGCTTTAAATTTTCCAAAGTGGTTTCGCAATTGACACACATTTCACCGGCACGGCCATAGGCCAGCAGGGTTTGCTGGAAATAGCCATTTTCACCCATGGCATTGCTATAGTCACGTAAGGTCGAGCCACCGAGATCAATAGCCTGTTTTAAAATACGTTTGACCTCTACCACCAATTGTTCAATTTGCTGAAAACTCAGACTGGAAGCGGGTTGAGCAGGGTGAATGCCCAGGTTGAACAGGCTTTCAGTAGCATAAATATTACCTACACCTACCACAATATGGTTGTCCATAATGGCAACTTTGGCAGCGACATTTTTCTTTTTGAATTTCTGAAACAGATATTCGGCATTAAATGCCTCGCTTAAAGGCTCTGGACCTAAAGTGTCGATTAGTTTGCTTTGCGAGTTTTGATCCAGCCATAAAATACAGCCAAAACGGCGAGGGTCGTGATATCTGAGTTCAATATCTTCAAATTGAATGATCAGATGATCATGCTTACGCAATTCCGTGTAGTGATCACACAAGCGGAAACTACCCGACATTCCCAAATGCCAAAGCATGCTGTCATGTTCAAATTCAGCCAAAATATATTTGGAACGACGTGTAAGCTTCCGTAATTTTTGACCTCTGAGTTTTTGAATGTCGTCCGGAATGGGCCAACGCAAACTGGATTGACGAACTTCAACATTCAGCACGGTTTGTTCTAAAAGGGAGAGCAAGCTTGTTTTCGTCGTTTCGACTTCAGGTAATTCGGGCATGTTGGGTTCAGGAATGTATAGATAGAGCTAATATCGGGTTATCTGTCAGGGAATACAAGTGTTGCTTTGGCATTGTCATGCATCAAACGATGCTTTTATTTCAGCAGTTTAAATTTTATAAATAGGGTAAAAATATATCAATTGGTCTAATTTTAGCTCAGACTGAATTTTAAGAATAATTAATTTTTATTTGCAACTAATTTGTCTAATAAATTGAAAAATAATGAAATATTTAATTTTAATTAAACTAATAGTTATTCATTTATATTAATTTATAACTTTTTATTTTATTGGTAATAAAAAAAAGGCTGACATCCCTAGGGGTAAATTAGGTAATTTTCACGTAATAATATCAATTTAATGAATTGATTTTTACCTAAAAACTTCCCATATTCTGGTTCTCTCATGAAAAAATTTAGTCTAGCTCTATTGCCTGCATTGATGTTGGCTGCCATGACCCAAACTCAAGCCGCTGAAGCATTTGACCCAAATGGTCAGTATTTGCTGGGGGACTGGAACGGTAAGCGTACCGAACTGGCTGGGAAAGGGGTGAAATTTGACGCCAATATTGCTGCTGATGCAGCCTATTTAGCCAATGGTGGACGTGATGAGGGCAATGCGCCGACTGTAGCGAGCCAATTCTGGTTAGGTTCAACCTTGGATATGGAAAAACTGGCAGGTTGGGAAGGTGTGACGATTCGTGCTGCAATGAGCGCGCGTCAAGGTCAAAGTACCACTGTGGATGATTTACAGGATCGTTCAGCCCCACAGTTGGCCAATGTGCAAGCGAACTATGGTCGTGGTAATCAAAAGACACGTTTAAGTGAACTGTCGATTGAAAAGAACTTTAAAGAGCAAGGCGTGAGCGTCAAAGTCGGTCGTTTAGGTCTGGGGATGGACTTTAACATGATGGCGTGCGATTTTCAAAGCACCGCATTTTGTGCAGCGCAAATGGGCAAATGGCAAGGCAGCATGTGGATGAACACGCCTGTTTCACAATGGGGTGGCCTTGTGAAATATCAGGTAACGCCTGAAGTGTTTACCCAAGTTGGTGTTTATGAATACAACCCTGAAAATGCTTTGGAACGTCACGGCTGGAATCTGGATACCGACAATGCCGATGGTGTAACCATTCCGGTAGAAATGGTATGGCAGCCTAAATCATTTGTGAATGGCTTACCGGGGAGTTACCGTGTCGGTGGGATCTATAACACGGCAGATGATGCCAAGAATCAAAAAGATATTGCCAATACAATTGATGCTAAAAACCGTACCTATGGTGGCTGGTTGGCTGTAGAACAGCAATTAACTTCTACAGGCAGTGGCCGGCAAGGTTTGCATAGCTTTGCCAACTTTACCTGGCATGACCGTACCACCACTAAGGTGGATAATTCACAACAACTGGGTGTGAAATATATCGGCCTGTTTGATTCACATCCGAATGATATTTTAGGTCTGGCGGTGAACCGTATACATGTGAACGATCGTGTAACAAACCCTGTATTTAATGCCAGTGCGGAATATAATGTGGAATTGAACTACAGCTACAATCCAACCAAATGGCTGATGATTCGTCCAAACTTGCAATACGTGATCAATCCCGGTTCAACCAACAATGTGGATGATGCATTTGTGTTGGGTTTAGGAACAAAAATAGTGTTCTAACTTTAAAAAAAAGCAGGTACTGACCCATGCAAAGTAAAAAGCTTATGATGTCCTTCCATACGAGTTTGCTTTGCTTAACGGCATGTATCTGCCAAAACCTGTATGCTGAAACAGGTTCTACGGAACCTGTTTTGCTTCCTACCCTGAAAATAGAAGCGACACGTACCGATACTGACTGGTTGCAAACACCGGCTTCTGTGTATCGAATTGAACAAAATAACAATACGAATAATCTCGGTGTAAATCTTTCTGAAACTTTAAAAGGCGTACCGGGCTTACAGCTGAATAACCGCGAAAATTACGCCCAGGATTTACAGATTTCCATGCGCGGTTTTGGCGCACGTTCAACTTTTGGTGTGCGTGGTATCCGCTTATATGTTGATGGTATTCCAGCAACCATGCCGGATGGGCAGGGCCAGACTTCAAATATCGATTTAAGCAGTCTGGATCATATTGAAGTGCTGGGTGGACCATTTTCAGCCCTGTATGGCAATTCCTCTGGCGGTACAATTTTGACTACGACCAAACAGGGCGAAGGTAAAGATTCCATTGAACTGGGTTATTCAGCTGGCAGTCAGCATAAAAGCCGTGCCGATGTGGTGTTGCAAGGTGGTGCAGATCAGGCCAGCGAACCGAGTTATGTGGTCAGCTCATCCTACTTTGATACTAATGGTTATCGAGACCATAGCGCTGCCCGAAAAGTTTTGAGTAATGCCAAACTGATTTGGGACCTGGATGACGGTTCCAAGCTCAACTGGATTGTGAACCATGTCGATATTAACGCGGATGATCCGCAGGGCCTAAGCCGTCAGCAGTGGAAAGCCAATCCCAGACAGGTCAATGATGCTTCCAATCAATACGATGTGCGTAAAGAGATTAATCAAACCCAGACCGGTCTGACCTGGTCAAAACCCGTCAATGATCAGCATGAACTGTATGCCATGGCCTATCTGGGACACCGTGAAGTGACCCAGTATCAATCGATTCCTCGGGCACCGCAAAATAACCCGCGTCATGCCGGCGGCGTGATTGATTTTAGCCGTGATTATTATGGTACAGATTTGCGTTGGACAGGCAAAGATTTGCTCCCAAATACACGTCTAACGGCGGGTCTGGCCTTTGACTATATGGATGAAGACCGTCAGGGGTATGAAAACTTTAATGCCAATGGGCAGTTTGGCGTAAAAGGTAATCTACGCCGTGATGAACAGAATATCCTGTGGAATCTGGACCCTTATTTGCAGGCTTCCTGGGATTTCGTGCCACGCTGGACATTGGATGCGGGGCTGCGTTATAGCAATGTGCATTATGAGTCCAAAGATCACTATATTGTCACAGGCAATGGGGACGATAGCGGCAAGACCGACTATGACAAAGTCCTGCCTTCAGCGGCTTTAAGCTGGGAGATTCGCTCTGATCTAAATGCGTATGTGAGCTATGCCAAAGGTTTCGAAACACCGACCTTTACCGAAATGGCCTATTCTGCAAATGATGGCATGAATTTTAATCTACGCCCTGCCAGCAGTGATAATTATGAGCTGGGGGTTAAAGCGCAAAATGTGTGGGGCAATTTCACCGCAGCAGTATTCCAAAGCAAAACACAAAACGATATTGTTTCTGCGGGAACAGTGGATGGTCGTGCGACCTATAAAAATGCCGATAAAACTTTGCGTGAAGGGCTAGAGCTGTCCTGGAACAAAAATCTATGGCGTGATTTAAGCGCGCAAGCCAGCTACAGCTATATTGATGCTACATTTGACACAGCGATTCCAGACAGTACTGTGCAGAAAGGCAGCAAGATTCCTGGCATCGGCAAACATCAGGCTTTTGCTTCTTTAGGCTGGCAGCCGGAAACCGGCTTTAATGCAGGTGTCGATGTCCGCTATATGGATAAAGTCTATGTAGATGATGCAAATAGCGATGCTGCACCAAGCTATAGCGTCGTTTCGGCCAATGCAGGTTATGTGTGGAAACAGGCCGACTGGAAAGTCCGGACTTTTGCCCGGATAGATAATCTGTTTGATAAAAACTATGTAGGCTCAGTAATTGTAAATGATGGTAATGGGCGCTTCTTTGAACCAGCGGATGGTTTGAACTGGAGTGCAGGATTAACTGTGAGTAAAGTATTCTAATAAGGGGAAGCTAAGCGTGGCGTTATTATTTCAACCAGTTCAGTTTGGTTCATTAAAACTGAGCAATAGAATTGTGATTGCTCCAATGTGCCAGTATTCGGCAACGGAACAAGGAGAAGTGACGTACTGGCATGAGCAGCAATGGGCCAACTATGCCTTGTCCGGTGCAGGTTTATGTATTGTTGAAGCAACAGCAGTGCAAGCTGAAGGGCGGATCAGTTATGCCGATTTGGGACTGTGGAATGATACGCAGCGTGATCAGATGAAGAGCTTGCTCAATAAGGTAAAAAGTCTCTCTCCAATGCCGATGGCGATTCAGCTGGCGCATGCCGGGCGTAAAGCCTCTACCGATAAACCCTGGGCGGGTCGTGGGCAGCTGGCACCTGATCATGCCCAGGGCTGGCAGACCGTTTCAGCAAGCGATATTCCGTTTAATCCGGCAGACCATGCACCGCATGCATTGACGCAGGATGAGATACTGACAGTGATTCAAGACTTTGCAGAAGCGGCCAAGCGTGCCGTGGATGCCGGTTTTGATTTAATCGAAGTACATGCAGCCCACGGTTATCTGCTACATCAATTTATGTCGCCGTTATCGAATCAACGTCAGGACGAATATGGTGGCAGTTTCGAGAACCGCATTCGCTTAACGCTGGAAGTGTTACAGGCCATGAAAAATGCAGTACCAGAAGGTTATCCAATCGGTGTGCGTATTTCTGCAACGGACTGGATGGAGGGACAATACAGCTGGGATATCGAGTCTTCAATCGGTCTGTCCAAAGCTTTAGAACAACTCGGCGCGGCATATATTCATGTGTCGAGTGGTGGCTTACATAAAGATCAGAATATCCATCTGGAAGCCAATTATCAGGTTCCGTTTGCCCATGCTGTTAAGCAGGTAGTCAGCATTCCTGTGATTGCTGTGGGTTTAATTACCGAAGCGATGCAGGCCGAAGGAATTTTGCATTATGAGCAGGCAGATGCGATAGGCCTTGCCCGTGCTATGCTGTACGACCCTCGTTGGCCATGGCATGCTGCAGCAGAATTGGGTGAAAATATCCAAATCGCACCGCAATATTTGCGTTGTCAGCCGCATGGATTAAAAGCGCTGTTTACTGCATTTTAATTAATCGTCATTCTCAGCCATCAACTTTAAAACAGATACCAAATTTGGTCTTTCAAGTTTGGTTTTTTAGCTTGATGGTTTTTAGTCAAAGGATAATTTCAATATGGTTTTTACGGTCATCGTGCCTATCTTTTTCCTCTTGGCCTTAGGTTATCTGTCCGTAAAATTCCAGCTACTCACCAAAGAACAGGTTAATGCTGTTGGGGCTTTTGTCATTAAAATTGCGCTACCTGCTTTATTTTTCCAGTCTTTGGCTGCAAAAGATTTGCATGAAATCTGGTATCCCGAATACTTTTTTGTCTATAGCGGCGTGACTTTTATTTTATATGCTGCGGCATTTTTTATTGTTTCCCATTATTTTAAAAATAACCGTTCGCAGTCTGCGGTTCTGTCGCTGGGTGCGGCAATGTCGAATACCGGATTGATTGGTACTGCAGTATTGTCCTTACTGATGGGGCAAAAGGCGATGACTTATACCTCTTTGGTGGTGATCATTGAAAGTGTACTGCTTATTCCAGTTGTACTGATTTTGGCGGAACTGGGAACGTCACAAAAAGCCAATTTTTCCCAAATTATCCAGAGCACACTCGTCACTTTGTTGAAAAATCCCTTGTTTATGGGGGTCATGCTGGGGATTGCCTGTGCCATCTTCCAGATTCACATTCCTAAACAGCTGGATCAGGTCTTGTTGCTATTAGGGCAAACCGCTTCACCTTTGGCGCTGTTTTCTATTGGTGGCGGGATTGTTGGCTTGACCTTGAAATATGTGAATACACAAAGTTTTTATCTGGTGATTTCCAGTAACCTGATCATGCCGTTGCTGATGTTTTTAGGCTTAACTTATTTGACCGATGTCAGTCAGGAAATGGTCTATGCTGGAACTATCATTGCAGCCTTACCGATGCCGACCATTTTTGGCATGTTGGGTCAAGCATATGGTTTAAATGAAAAAACTTTAACCCCTTTGTTGATGAGTACCATTTTGGGCTTTGTGGTGATCAGCGTTTTAATTACGCTTTGGTGGGCTTGATGTTTTAAATATTGGCCATCTTAAGCGCAAAAAAGCCCCGATGATGGGGCCTTTTTAATATTCAAGCTTTAGCTTTTCTTTTCAGCAGCTTTAGACGGGTTTTTGGCTTGTTCAGCAATCATTTTATCCACCACAGCTAAAGATTCTTTCGCTTGCAGAATATTTTCTTTGGCTAAAGCCTCAAAAATCTTTTTCGCTTCAGGCAGGTTTTGCGGAACGATTTTACCGTTTGCAAACATGTTACCCACAGCCATTAAAGCAGGAATATAGCCTTTTTGTGCCAGATCCTGAATGCTCTTTAAGCCTTGCTTAATTGGCGCTTCATTTTTGTTTTTAAAACCCAGACTGATGTCATACAAAGCTTTGGCATGAATGGCCTGATAATTGCCTTTTTTGATCAGCGGATCTAATTTTTGCAAAGCCAGTTTATCTGATGCTGGTGTGCCTTCAGAAAACAACAACACTGCTAAATCTACACTGGCATCATCAAAACCTTGCTTAGACGCTTTTTCTAAATACTGTTTGGCCTTTTTAGTGTCTTGGGAAAGACCTAAAGTACCAGTCATGTAGTTTTTACCTAATACATAATTGGCCACCGGATAGCCTTTGTTAGCCGACTCTTGATACAGCTTGATGGCTTTTTTCTCATCCTTGGTGGTTCCTTGACCGGTTTGGGTCAGGTAGGCCAAATTATAAATTGCCTGTGCATTACCTGTTTGGGCTAATTTATCCAGTTCCTGATAAGCACCTTTCATATTGTTGGCTTTGACCAGTGTTTCTATTTTGGCAAATGCTGGATCAATCGAATTGGTTGCCATTTCAGCCATCGCGAAATTTGAAGACAAAGCGATAAGGCTCGCAAGTATAATTTTTTTCATATTTTTAAAAACCTTTTATAAACATGCACATAATTCCATTTATGTGTTTGAAAATGGATGTGGAACACTTCATACAACATCATAAGTTTATTTATGTGAATGTAAATACATGATTTGTGCATTGCAATAAGATTTCATAGATATTTACATAATCACTACTGGATAAATTTGGTACTAAAAATATTAAAGTAGCCTTAAGTGATGTGAGCATAAATGGTTTTGTAGTTTAAAATTTAAAACCATCAAGCACAGACAGATAAAAATATGCAGTAGCGAAACGGCACTTTGTTTTTAAGCCAATCTTTGTTTAAATCGCGGCTGAATTTATTTGTGAGTCTAAGCATGTTCATCAAAGCCATTAAACGCGCCTATGATCGGGTCAATCTGGACAGCAATATTCCTGAAGAAGATAAAATTGACGCTTTGCTGATGAAACTGGGAGCTGAATATTTGGTCAGTAAAGATGACCGTGTCTATATCTTTAAAAAAGGTGAGCTTGAAGCAAAATTTGATGCCAAGCATGCGCGTGATTATTCATTTAAAGAATATGTTTGCAAAGACATGAACAAGCTGTTTCATAGCTTTTAATCTTGGACGGATCTGGCCAGTCAAATTGGTAGATATGCACCGTTTAAGTATTTCAATCCGTTCAGCATTACTTTAAATGCATAAAAGCCTCCAAATATGGAGGCTTTATGATGAGCAAATATCTAAAGCTTAAATAACTAAAGTTTCAATATTTATTGTGGACGTGCCACGTCACCATTTAATGCTTCAGGCAAAGCTAGAACTTTTAATCCCAACTCTTCCAGCGCAGCAGGTTTTGCCACAACCAATGCCTTATAGCCACCATCCACAGCAATACTATTGACCACTTCAACATCATTGTTCAATTGGGTTGCAGCAGCAGGGGCATCGCCTGTACCTTGAACCAGATGCAACCAGTGTTTTGGTTTTGCCTTGAACCACAGACGCGCAATAATTTCCTGACCCAAATAACAGCCCTTGTCGTAATGTACGCCTTCACGTTGATGCAAACGCAGTTCTTGCGGCTGGAATTCTTGGGAAGTATTCGCTTCAATCCAGGCCTGACCTGCTTCAATCGCTTGAAGCTGCCAAGCTGCGATATCGGTTTCGTTTGCGGAAAAGTCAGTGCTAGCGCCATTGAGGGTAGGATAAACTTGACCGACTTGTTCCAGTTTCATTTTCGAAAAAGCACCAAACTTTTTAATGTGTTTGGCGAATTCTTCGGCCTGATCGGCAGTGACCACAATTTCGAAACTTTCCGGATTGATTTTTTTCAGCCATAAGCCAAACAGGATACGTCCTTTTAAACTACAGATCGCGGTATAGCGAGTCAGGTTTTCTGCCAAAGCTTCAGTATTTAAAGTGACCTGACCTTGAAGGAATTTTTGCGCATCTACACCATTTAAAGTGAATAGCGTAAAAGCAGTAGACGTTGCCATGACCAGCCTCTGGTTATATTTCACAAATTATTAATGCAGATATTTTGCAGCAAGCAAGACAGATAGGCAAACAAAAAGCCCATATTGCTATGGGCTTGCAAGATTAAAGAGGGTACTTTAGGTCAGTGATGTGCTGGTGGTGGAGTATTACAGTCAAACTTGTCACCACAGATGCGGACAAATTCCATCATACCTTGATCTTCATGATCCAGAATATGGCAGTGCTGAACAAAATCACCTTCAAACTTTTTATAGTGTGATCTAAGGATGATACGATAGCCGCCCGGTTTCACAAAGATAGTGTCTTTGAATACACCTTTTAAACCACGGTACTGGGCATCAACCACGCCACCTGTTTCATCTTTGACCTCATTATCGGCAACACTGACATCAACACCATCAGGATCTAAAATTTTGACAATTTGGAACGGGTTGACGTGAATATGGAATGGATGCCCGCCGACTATACTTCTGAGTTCCCACTCATCTGTTGCTCCAACTTGTAATTGACGCACATAATGGCCATTAATAGATCCCGGACCTTCAAACAGATCTCCAAAACTAAGAGACCTGGTTGGGTTGCTTATATCATGACTGAAGCCAAATTTAGGGCCTCCAGGGGAGCCAAAGCCACTGATAATAAATGAATTAAATTGAGTTGGTCTTGCCGCAACCTCTTGATCGATTTCCGGGGTCATCAGTGAGGCATGATCCGCAAATGCTGAAAGATTCAGTTGTGAGAGCTGAGCTTGAATCTCTTTGTTTAAACCAATTTTTTTCGCCTGTGCTTGCAGGAACTGGGCTGCTGTTTGTGCTGACTGCTTGCTGGCTTTGACATTAACCCATCCGATCAGTTGTGCGTTTAAAGGGTTATTCGGTGCGAGTTGTGGCTGGATTTGGTCTGGTAATGCTGAATTGATTTGGTCATCCACATTTAACACTGTGTCATAAATACAGTATTTATTGCTGGTCGGGAAGGCGACCATGGCATCTTGACGATAACCTGGATGGAATACAGAAAGTGTTCGGGTTTGTACATGATTCATGGTTAAACCATCTTGAGCAATGGTGTTGACCTGTAAACTTTTCAGGCGATCAAACGCTTCTTTCTGGTTTTTTTCTTGATAAGATGAACAGGCCTGAATGGTTTGTTCGGCAGTATAGTTTTTAGAGTCAGGAAGTTCTTTAATCATTAAACCGATGGTATCTCGAACACCGCCATGAATCATGCGCCAACGATTAAATTCATTCTGCACTACTTTCATCTCTCCTAAAACTTTGCCATTGATGGAGGTGTGATATTTATCCGCTCCCCACGTGGCCGGAGAATTTAGACCGGAATTAACATAATCTTCCAGTATCCCTATCCCTACACAATTATCGGGATTGGTAAGGGTACCGTCTGAATCGTTGCATCTGTATTGAATTTGTTGAAATAACAGGATTTTTTCATTCGAATTGCTGTTTTTGGCTTTATCTTTCCACAGAATATCCATATCTCCAGTTTCGGTGATTTTGCCTTGTTTATATTTTGGCACTCTTGAACCTTCAACAATGAGTGGACCAGCCATACCGCTGGAAACTTGAATCGCTGTTGAGCCGTGCACGTGAGCATGATACCAAAAGGTTCCAGCAGGATGGTTTTTTTCAATTTTATACTGATAATCAAATTTTTCTTGTGGGGCAATTCTTAGGAAGACATTATCACCGTTGCCTTGAGGGGTGACCCAGAACCCATGCGTATGAATGTTGGTGGTATTGAAGCAATTTGGGTTGTTGATATTCTCTACATGATGAGGACAGGTTTCTTCCGATTCGACTGGAAGCTGGTTATTTACGTTCAGATTCAGAGTTTCACCTTGTTTGATACGAATTTGTGGTCCCACCAAGAGATCGTTAACGTAATCACCCTCTTGTTTTTTATTCAATAAGCTGGGGTTGGTTAAATAGCCTCGCAAGAGAACTGGATTCCATACTTTCGTATTGGGGTTATAGAGCTTATTGAGTTTATAAGTAACAACAAGTTCGTGTTTGCCCTTGGCATTTTTTTGTAATAAGGGTGGGTTGCTAATCACTGAATCAGATGCTTCGGGATTAGGGTGAGATGGATGTGATGGGTTGGATGGATGCGATGGGTCTGATGGATGTGACGGGTTAGAGGGATGCGATGGGTTGGAAGGATTGTTATTGTCATTCCAACCTTGTATCCATAGCGCTAACACCGCTGCTATGACTCCAATAATGGCTATTTGTAACATTTTATTTCACCTTCATTCTTTTTTTTGTAATGGAATTTTTTATCGAACAACATTTAAATTTTTAAGAAAGGCTTGATTATATGAGAATCTAAAGGGCTAAAATAGAAGGTGTTTACAAAATATTTATTAAATATAAGCATTTAGATGTAAGGTTTATGTAATTTGTAATGCTTAATTATTTAGAAATGATTATTTAGAAAAGCTTAATTTATTGAGTGATGAAGAGATACCGTAACTTCAACATAAATCGAACAGTACGAGGTTGTTTTTTATTCGCTTAGGCACATCTAATACTAAAGAATGAGGCCTATTTCCCGCTATTTTTCCAAAAAAAGCACGATTAGAGCAAATATCCCAAAAGTTATGTAACAATATGTTTCTAAAACACCTGTTTTTATACATAAATATATGAAATATAAAAGATTTGGGAAATGGCTTTTCGGCGGTGTACTATGCCGTTGAACCGATTGTAACTCGCAACAACAATTACGTAGTAAAGAAAAAATGATTCAAGAGGCAGGTAAGCTATGAACAACAACTACCGTAAACCACTGCAGGGTACCCAGCTCGAATATTATGACGTACGCCAAGCCGTAGAAGATATTCAGCCAGGTGCATATGCAAAACTTCCCTATACTTCAAAAGTACTTGCCGAGCAGCTGGTACGCCGTTGTGATCCTGCCATTCTGGAACAGTCTTTACGTCAGCTGATTGAACGTAAGCAAGATCATGATTTCCCTTGGTATCCGGCACGTGTGGTGTGTCATGACATCCTGGGGCAAACTGCACTGGTTGACCTTGCAGGCTTGCGTGATGCGATTGCCGACCAAGGCGGTGACCCGTCTAAAGTCAATCCGGTTGTGCCAACCCAGCTCATCGTGGACCACTCATTGGCCGTGGAATATGGCGGTTTCGATCCAGATGCATTTGAGAAAAACCGCGCGGTGGAAGACCGTCGTAATGAAGACCGTTTCCATTTTATTGAATGGACCAAAACAGCGTTTGAAAATGTCGATGTGATTCCTGCGGGTAACGGCATCATGCACCAGATCAACCTGGAAAAAATGTCTCCGGTGATTCAAAAACGTGAAGGTGTAGCATTCCCTGATACTTGTGTGGGTACAGATTCACACACCCCACATACCGATGCTTTAGGGGTGATTTCTGTCGGTGTCGGTGGTCTTGAAGCTGAAAACGTGATGCTGGGCCGTGCTTCATGGATGCGTCTGCCGGACATCATTGGTGTAGAACTTGTAGGTCAACGCAAGCCGGGCATTACTGCAACCGATATCGTGTTGGCATTGACTGAGTTCTTGCGTAAAGAACGTGTCGTGGGTGCATATTTAGAATTCTTCGGTGAAGGTGCGGACAGCATGTCAGTGGGTGATCGCGCGACCATCTCTAACATGACGCCAGAATATGGCGCAACTGCGGCGATGTTCTACATTGACCAGAACACCATTGATTATTTGACGCTGACAGGTCGTGAAGCAGACCAGGTGAAACTGGTTGAACAATATGCCAAAGAAATTGGTCTTTGGGCATCAGACATGACACAGGCGGAATATCCACGTGTACTGCGTTTCGATTTATCGACTGTGACGCGTAACATTGCCGGGCCATCGAATCCGCATGCACGTGTATCGACTGCTGACTTAAAAGAAAAAGGCATTGCAGGCAATTTAGAAGCCGCTCGCGCGCAAGAAGCAGAAGGCTTAATGCCAGATGGTGCGGTGATTATCGCGGCGATTACCTCTTGTACCAATACTTCTAACCCGCGTAACACCGTAGCGGCAGGTTTGTTGGCACGTAAAGCCAATGAGCTGGGTTTAACCCGCAAGCCTTGGGTGAAATCGTCTTTTGCACCGGGTTCTAAAGCAGCGGCTTTATATTTGGAAGAAGCAGGCGTATTGCACGATCTGGAAAAACTGGGCTTTGGTATTGTCGCTTATGCATGTACCACCTGTAACGGCATGTCAGGCGCGCTTGATCCAAAAATCCAGCAGGAAATTATCGACCGTGACCTGTATGCAACTGCGGTACTTTCAGGTAACCGTAACTTCGATGGTCGTATCCATCCATATGCAAAACAGGCCTTCTTGGCTTCTCCGCCATTAGTCATTGCTTATGCCATTGCTGGTACCATCCGTTTTGACATCGAAAAAGATGCTCTAGGCACGGACAAAGACGGCAACCCGATTTACCTGAAAGATATCTGGCCTTCAGATGAAGAAATTGATGCGCTGGTAAAAGTTGCGGTAAAACCAGAGCAGTTTAAGAAAGTCTATATCCCGATGTTTGATTTGGGCGAGCGTGAAAAAGCGGCAAGTCCATTGTATGACTGGCGTCCGCAAAGTACGTATATCCGCCGTCCGCCATATTGGGAAGGGGCTTTGGCTGCACCGCGCACATTGGCCAATATGCGTCCACTGGCAATCTTGCCGGATAACATCACTACCGACCATTTGTCGCCATCAAATGCGATTATTATGGATTCGGCTGCGGGTGAATATCTGCACAAAATGGGCTTGCCTGAGGAAGACTTTAACTCATACGCAACTCACCGCGGAGACCATTTGACTGCGCAGCGTGCAACACTTGCCAACCCGAAACTGTTTAATGAAATGGTGGTGCGTGCTGATGGTACTATCAAGCAGGGTTCGAAAGCGCGTGTGGAGCCGGAAGGCGAAGTGATGCGTATGTGGGAAGCGATTGAAACCTACATGAACCGTAAACAGCCGTTAATTATCATTGCCGGTAAAGACTATGGTCAGGGTTCTAGCCGCGACTGGGCTGCCAAAGGTGTGCGTTTAGCTGGTGTTGAAGCGATTGTTGCAGAAGGTTTTGAGCGTATTCACCGTACTAACCTTGTGGGTATGGGCGTGTTACCGCTTGAGTTTAAGCCGGGCACAGACCGTAAAACCTTAAAGTTGGATGGTACTGAGCTGTATAGCGTGATTGGTAACATCGCACCACGTTCGACGCTGACCTTGGTGATTGAACGTTCAACGGATGATGGTAAAGAACAGATTATAGAAGTGCCTGTAACTTGCCGTTTAGATACCGAAGAAGAAGTGTCTGTGTATGAAGCGGGTGGTGTATTGCAACGCTTTGCACAGGACTTCTTGGAAGGGAATGTGGCTTAATCTTTTTTAAAATCTCCCCTAGCCCCTCTTTGAAAAAGAGGGGAACTCCCTCCTTTTTAAAAGGAGGGTTGGGGTGGATTAAAGTTGTTGATATTGTTTAAAAAACGCTCTAATGTGAATTGGGGCGTTTTTTATTTAATTAAGGGGGATTTTTGGAAATTTATAAAGATATTAATAATGATTCTAACGTGACGCATTACGAAATTGATGATAATCATATTAGGGTGAAATTTAGAGGAACGGCTAAAATTTATCAATACAGTTATAGGAAGGCTGGGAAGTTTCACGTAGATAGGATGAAAATTTTAGCTAGATCAGGAGATGGGTTAAATTCATATATTAATCTGAATGTTAAATTTAAATATGATTAATTCTACTATAAGAGAAGAATAATGAATAAGCGGAACTTTGAGACTTGGATTAATAATTTAACAGCAACTGAAATTGATGAAATCAATAAAAAACAACATGAAGAACATATACACCAAGTGGCTGCTTTTAAGGATGGTTATAAGAAAGAACAATGTTATCTATGTGGTAAAGACTTTAAAACTATTAGTAAAGAGCAGCCATGTCTACACTGGTTATTACGTCGAGGTAAATTTAAGAAAAATGATTTTAAGTTAATTTATACAAAATTTGGTTATCATAATATTGCTGCTTTTTTAAGATGGTGTGCAAATGAGGAAAAGTTATTATCAAATATTAATGATCTTGAAAGTGAAAAAAAAGAACGAAAAATCCTATCATCGACAATATGGTGGAAAAATATAGAGTGGACATTTGATTGCTCAGAGAATGATGCTGAGGGGCATAAAGGTAAACACATTGAATATCCACACTACCATTTTCAGATGAGGATTGATGGAAGACCCTTCATAAATTTTAATGAATTCCATGTACCCTTTTCAAAAGAAGACCTAGAACTTTTGAAATTAAGAGATAATTCTAGAGTAGTTCAAAATTTTGGAGTTGCAGGTTCTGGTATGCAAGATGCAGTGAGTGTAGATCCTGATAAAGTTATTGAATTAGCATCTCCTTCAGAAAATGAAGAAGATGCAACGTATCATTTCTCTACTATAGTAGATATGAGTGATAATCCAATTTCAGGAGAAGAACTCTATGAAATACACATGGAAGCTAAAAAATCAGGTAAATCATTTACATATATGCTAAATAAAAGATTGGGGGATAGGGCGAAAATACAGACTGTTATTAGCCCTGCAGATTCAATACCTGATATTGCGATCAGAACAGAACATAACCGGCGATAATTTCTTCGCCCAAACGACATCATCATTTGTCGAAATGACCAATAGACATTCATCACAAGAGGGTTATACTGGATGCACCATTTCTAAAACACATGGAGAACAAAGATGGTTACTGCTGGCTCTAAACCCGGAACAGGCTTCTATTTTTGTGTTCAATGCGGACATCGCGTCTACTTAGAAATTGGTACTGATCGTTTACCACCGTGTACCAAATGCCTTGGCAATCAATTTAACAACAAAATTGCCTAAGCAGCACCTATAAAACAGTTATCCTCTGTTTGAACATAAGCCCTATAACTCCATAGGGCTTTTTTGTATCTATAGTAATATTTAAAAAATAAAGTTTTATTATTTCAATGGTATATTGGTTTTCAATAATAATTTCATAGTCTGTAAGAATGATAAAAGATCTTGAACGAATTTTACAAATAGCTTTTAAAAATGCAAAACAACAATGCAATTCAGAGGAAAGCTGTCAGCTTGAAATGATTGAACGCAAAAAACATAATGACCGAAGTAAACAATGGATTGCACATTTAGCTGCACAGTTATTACAGCTTACGAAAGAATCCAATAAGACAAATGATCCAGAATTTTGTGCTTTTTATCGCAACAATGCGAATCTTGAAGATCGCAAAATATTTGGTCTAAACGAATTTTTATTTGATATTGTAATCGCGCAGATGATTGAATTCGAATCAGCGCATAAGAAAGCTAAATTTAAAGCTATCAGGAATGCAAAATGGCTTGTAGAAAGTGAATTTCAAACAGGTACATCTAGACCACTTCTATTAGATATAAATAAGCTTGCGCTAGGAGCAGCTGAAAATAAGCTCTTCATTATGAGCAATAGTGATAAAAGCGTCATGAAGAGTTGGGTAACCGATACAATTAAAAAACTAATGGATGATGGAAAGGCAAACGTTTTTTTAGCTGTTGTGCCTCATCCTAGGGATTGGACAAATAAAGATATAATTGAAGTTGAGCAAATCGTTTAGTGTTTTATATTGATCATTAATGAGTTAACAAAAGCCCTATTCATCCATAGGGCTTTTGTTACCTTCATTTTAAAGCACCCCCATATATTCAACCCAAAAAAGGATATGCGCATGGAAACAATACTTGGTTTATGTATCGGTGTGGGCCTAAGTGCTGCCTGCGGTTTTCGCGTATTTGTGCCTTTGCTGGTGATGAGTATTGCCTCCCTAATGGGCTGGTTTGAACCAATGAAAGGCTTTGAATGGTTGGCTATGCCAGCCGTATGTGCCGGACTTGCAGTAGCAACAGTCTGTGAAATTGCTGCCTATTACATTCCTTGGATCGATAATGCCTTAGACACGGTGTCTACGCCTGCCGCCATGATTGCAGGAACGCTAGCGACTATGGCTGTCAGCAGCGGGGAAATGTCACAGTTTGCCAGTTGGGCGGCAGCGATTATTGTTGGTGGCGGTACAGCAAGTGCAGTTCAATTAAGTACGGTGGCGGTTCGTGGGGTTTCTACTGCAACTACGGGTGGAATAGCCAATCCTGTAGTTTCTACAGGGGAATGGATAGGCGCTTTGGTATTGTCTATTTTGTCGTTCGTTGTTCCTGTATTGGTAGTAATAGTTGGCTTGATTGCATTGGTTTGGGTACTGCGTTGGCTACGTTTAAAGAAACAAAATAATATAGGCCGTTCTCCTTTATAAATTTTTCTTCCCTGGATGTTCCTCACGTAATTTTTTGAAAATATTTTTAAAAATGAATCGCTAAAATTTGTTTTAAAAAATGGTTGATTTTTACTCAATAAAGGCATAATTATATTATGGAATTAAATCCATAACTTTTATATGGATTTATTAATGGTTCAACTTTATAAAAATTATTCGGGGAACTATCAATGATCAAATTTATTGTAGATGAACAACCTGCAGCTAAAGGTATACATTACATCCATAATGCCACACTGGGCTGCGAAGACCTGCCAAAAAGCGATGACCAGATTTTGATTGGCTATTTTACAAATTTCGAGCTGGCTTATAAACGCGCAAGAATGAATTGGCCGACAGAAAAGGTGGAAGGTTGCAGTAAGTGCTGTACGGAATAACTCAAAGCTAAACTGTAAAAACTCTGCCAGATTGGTGGAGTTTTTTTATTGGGTTGCTTATTGATCTGGCCGTTGAAGATTAACATTTTAATCAAGAATGAAGTTTTTAATGAATATTAGAAATATAGGGATTTTAAATCCGATTTAATCTCAAGTCTGAGGATTCATATCTCCCTATTCCTCTAGGCTGATCATGGAGTTCTGTTTGAAAATTATTCAATACAACCCCATCTAAAATACGAGGCTCAGCGTGTTTAGGATGGTTCAATTGCAACATTATCTTGATCTAAACCACGACTCTGGTGTTGCCAACTATGAAATTGGCAAGGAATTTATTCGTGTTCAATTTAAGAAAAAATCAAAAATTTATACTTATAGTTATGCCAGTGCCGGCTATCAGCATATCGAAAACATGAAACAGCTGGCTCAATATGGCGATGGCTTAAATGCCTATATCAATCACAATGTTAAGCAACTTTATGTTCGATAAACTGACACTAGATTTTCAGCTTTTGTTTTTCAATAAGACTTTGTTTTTGAATTAAAAAATAATAGTTTAGCTGCTATAGGCATATAGGGTAGGGCACACTCATCTTTAAATTGGCGTATGTTATTACTTTAAAATGAGTCTAAAAATATTCAGGCAATTAATTTAAAACTAAGCTTTCTCTGCCAAAATGCTATGAGGAATAAATGTTCATTTGAGCGTGGAAATTATCATCACGTCGCGGCATATTGAAGCATAAATTAAACAGAGGGTATGGGGCATGAATGGAAAAACAGAATGTCAAACATGTATGGTCTGCAAGAAAAGCTTTCCTAAAAAAAGCCTAGTCCCGATCGGAACAATTCGTAAAGTCATTACAGAGGAAATCTCAAAGGATTTTCCGGATTGGTCACCTGGCGAATTTATTTGCCAAGCCGATTTAACCAAATACCGTATGCAGTATGTGCAGTCCATATTGAAATCTGAACAAGGTGAAGTCACTGATCTGGAATATGAAGTGTTGAACAGTATGCAACAACATGAGCTGATCAGCAAAAATATAGAGAACAAGCTCGATCAGAATTGGACTTTTGGAGAAAAACTGGCTGATAAAATTGCAAGTTTTGGCGGAAGTTGGACTTTTCTGATCTGCTTTGCCATTTTCTTGGCCCTGTGGATTTTGGTCAATACTGTGGTAATGGTGAAACATCCTGCCGACCCATATCCATTTATTTTATTGAATTTAATGTTGTCATGTTTGGCAGCCATTCAAGCGCCCGTAATCATGATGAGCCAAAACCGACAGGAAGCCAAAGACCGTTTGCGTTCGCAAAATGATTATCAGGTCAACTTAAAAGCTGAACTGGAGATTCGACATTTACATGAAAAACTCGATCATCTTTTAATGCATCAGTGGGATCGTCTGGCTAAAATTCAGGAAATACAACTGGATTTACTTTCAGAAATGACCAAGAAGAAATAGCCGTCTATGAGCTAAGGCTAATCTTCAATGCTGTAATGGATTGAAGTGGAGAAAAAATTGCAATCTATAGGGTTTTGACGCAATAAAAAGCAATATTTTGCAGTGGATTGGGAAAAATTTCTATAAATATGGATAAAGCGGGAAAATATTCTGAAAATGATAAAAATGAGTAAATCTTTGGAAATTAATCCCGAATGTCTTTGACTATTCTATATCTCAAGGGTGTGAAGGGATCGAAAAGAGTAGATTGCTGCCAGTTGCGTATAACGTGAGTGTAGTACTTACCCACAAGGTCTTGATTCGGCTTAGGACGCTATAGATTACAAATTTATAGGCATAAGGTTATAATTTACAAAGTTGTAATTGTTGAAGTAAAACAGCATGTTTTCCCTGACCCCTAAAAAATTCTCCAGCAAATAAAAATATAAAAAATCGAATTTACATTCAAAAAACCAGATACAAATCAGTTGTTCATTTTAGTTCATAAAGTCTGCTAATTTAGAAAATACAAGCGAGCATCCGGCAGGCCATAAATATGATAAATGATGATTTTTGGAGTCGTTTTTTACTTTGTTCTTTACTCATTAATTACATCATATTAATGATCTGGTTTTTGGTGTTTATTTTTGCCCGTCACTGGATGAAACAGGTGCATGGCAAATGGTTCCAGCTTTCAGATAACACTTTTGATGCCATTCATTATGGCGGCATGGCTATATATAAAATTGGCATTTTATTGCTTAATCTGGTGCCGTTTCTCGCCTTATATCTGATACGAAATTCCTAAGCCAGACAGAATGATTTAAAATGTTTCAATGTGGTTAGACCATCTTTAAACAGCCGTTTATAAACTTATAAAAACAGTACAACCCTAATAGAAAAGCAGACAAAAGAGGAATTCGGGACCATGAATCAATTTAAACCCGCACTGATTTTAGGTGCTTTCATTTGCCTGGGGATGATTATTGCGGGATGGATTCTGGGCAGTAGTGCAGTCAAAATTAAGCAGTATGAACGTATCGTCTCGGTTAAAGGTCTATCTGAACGTGAGGTGAAAGCCGATGTGGCAGTATGGCCGATCCGTTTTAGCTCGGCCAGTCAGGACCTGACCCAGTTGTATGACACTATGGAAATACAAACCCAGCAAATACAGGCATTTTTAAAAGCCGAAGGTTTTAGCGCGCAGGAAATTACTACTGCTGCTCCGGTCACAACCGATAAATATGCACAGCAATATGGCGGCGATGCCAATGTCGCGCTACGTTATACCGCGCATCAAACCATTACTGTTTATACCCACAGAATTGATGCAGTGCGGGCGGCACAAAGCCGTCTGGTGGCTTTGGGTAAAAAGGGCATCGCCTTTGGTGGCGATGATTCGGGACAACGAACCGAATATTTATTTACCAAGCTCAATGACATTAAACCGGCCATGATTGAACAGGCGACCCAAAATGCCCGCAGTGTGGCAGAAAAATTTGCTGCAGATTCCAAAAGCCGTTTAGGAAAAATCAAGGCAGCTAATCAGGGCCTATTTAGCATTGAAGATCGCGACAGCAATACCCCGTATTTAAAGAAAGTCCGTGTCGTGTCGACGGTGGATTATTATCTGGCGGATTAAATTGGGCAACACGTAATGAAAAAAGACGGTCTGGTTTGCAGATAAATTCCAGTAATCCTGATTTTTATGCAATAAAACACCTGTATTTTAACCCTGAAGATAAAAAATTCTTTTAATAGTCTATTTAAAGAAAAAAATTACCAAAAATGATGGAAAATTAAAAATCTGAGGAAATTAATCCCGACCGTCTTTGGCTAACATATATCTCAAGGGTGTGAAAGGGATCGAAAAGAGTAGCTTGCTGCCAGTTGCGTACAACGTGAGTGCAGTACTTACCCAAAAGGTCTCGATTCGGCTTAGGACGCTATAGATCATAAGTTTATAGGCTATAAGGTCATCACTTACAAAGTGTGATAGTTGAAGTAAACCACGACGTTTTCCCTAACACCCTAAAAAATTTTCCAAACAATAAAAAATAACAATTCTTTTTCTTTTCATTTATTTAATCTGCATCAAATTTTACCTAGCTGAATGTGCATTGCATCATTAAAACTATACTTATCAATTGATATAAAATGATTTTGCATAAAAAAACAAAATAGTCGGCTGAAAAAACTCTTGCTAGAATGAAATTCGATCATTTTAAAATGAGCCAATAAAAATGAAAAAATTCGAATTGGAAATTCGTCATCCACAGCATTTGAGTGAGCAGGATGCAGAAGCTTTAGGATTATTTGAACGTACAGAAATATTAAGCCAATTCGATGCAATCAACTGGCGTCGCCAACTGGTTTCGCAACTGGAAATGAATGGGGCCATTACCTCGTTTACCGTAACCGATGCTGATACCCAGCAATGCCTGCGTCTCAGCTTAAATGCCTATTCGGCCTCTGATCAGCTGGCATTTAAGCTGGAAAGTGATATTGAAATTGTTACTCCGCAAAAGAATCTATTTGGTCTCATCACTTTAAAGCACAAGGATTATGTGGCTTTTAAACAGCTCAGTCTCGATCAGGCTAAAGCATATCTCAACCATTTTCTAAACGGTCAGCTAGACACCCTGAAGGACAACTATAAAAGCATCCGGGAAAAACAGAAACAGGCATAATTTGACGGGATGTGGCAGCATTGACAGCTTTAGCAGAGATTGTTATTTTGCGCCCATTCTCCCACATGCCGTATTGCCATGCCCATCAACGACAACTTCGTTTATATGCCACCTCAGGAACCGCTTGCCATCGTCTATGAAGATGAAGATCTGGTGGTGATTGAAAAGCCGGCAGGGTTGTTGTCTGTTCCAGGGCGTTTGCCTGAACACCATGACAGTGCCTATTTTCGCGTACTGGAAAAATATCCCAATGCTAAAATTACCCACCGTTTGGATATGGCCACCTCGGGTATTTTGATGTTTGCCAAACACCGGGAAGCGGAAGTGGCAGTCAGTAAAATGTTTCAGGCACGTACGGTCAAAAAAAACTATATTGCTCTGGTTCAAGGCAAACTCGAAGCCGAGGGCAGTGTCGAAGTGCCATTAATTACCGACTGGGAAAACCGGCCGCGTCAAATCGTGCATTTTGAATTGGGAAAACCCGCCAAGACCCTATATCAGGCCCTGAAATATTCTGAAACGGAAGATATCACCCGGGTATTACTAACACCGATTACAGGGCGATCACATCAGCTGCGGGTGCATATGCAATATATTGGACATCCGATCACGGGTGATAAGCTGTATCATCCGGAACCCTACCAAAGTCCATTAAAACGTATGGCCTTACATGCCAGCTATCTGGCTTTTAAACAGCCATTGACTGGTGAAGATGTGGAAGTTAAGGTAAAAGTTCCTTTTTAATCAATATGTTAAATAATAATCTTTTCAGTATTTTACAATTTTAATAATAAGTTACATATATGGCAGGAGGGCGATCTTCTTCTTGTCAGCCAACTGATTTATGATGATGGAAATCTTGGAATAATAAAAAAGTGAGATAAGTCGCACACAATATCCCTGTTTCTAGTGATTGAAAAACAACCTAATAATAAATACTGTGAAACATTTCTTTGAGATAATAATAATGATTTATCTATATATCCTAACCACCACCATTTTGGTGGGATTGCTTTATCGGGCAATCATACGAATAAGAAAAAAACAGCTCAACCTTGAATCTTTACAGCTGAATCTGGATCGCACGCGAAATAATCTGGCAGAGCATGAACAGCAAAATGATGAGCTGCATCATCAACTAAATAGCTATCGTATAGAGATTGGCAATTTAAAAAACAGGGTTGAAAAGCTGAGCCAGTATCAAGATGTTTTAGATATTGAACATTACGTTGCAGAGCGAAAAAACCAGGTCGAAAGCTTTGTCGAAGCCACTAAAATTGAAGCAGAGTTTCTGCTGGAAAAAATGACAGTAGAGATTGAAAACACCCGGCATTATCTGGAAAAACTGGAAAAAAATAGCCGGCTTAATATAGAAGCCCAAGCCAGAGAACGCTTAGGTGGTTTTTATCATCAAGCGGTAGAACAAGAGAACCTGGCGGTAATTTCCAAAGCATTGGAAAACAAGATTCATGGTTATGGCATCCAATATTTATATCCCGTACAAACACTTTTGGATCAATTGATTGAGGGCTATGATGAAATTCATGCCGTGCAGCAGTTAACAGAAGTTCGCCGTAAAATAAAAAATGCCATTGCAGCAAACACGGTGGGTCAATGTGATTATGTCGAGGAAAATCGAAGACTTTCTGCCATCGCTTTAGTTACTCATGTGTTTAACAGTAAGGCCGATCTGTATTTATCGCAATTAGACCACGACACTCTGGGAGCGTTTGTTCAGGCGCTGCAAGATGACTTTATCCTGATTAATCATTATGGAACAGCATTCAGTCATGCGCGAATTCATGAATCATTTTTAAAGTTACGTCTGGAAGAGTTTAAGCTTGCAGCTCTGGTATTAGCATTCAAGTTACAGCAGCAGACTAAAGTCGGTGAATTGCAAGAGCAGATGGTAGAAGGCTAAAACCAGCTTATCTGCTGAAAAATAAAAAGTTGTAGAAAAAGGGATAGTTCATCAGCACGATTGCGGTGGTCAAATTGATAAACTGAAACAAACTTGAGCTAATCTGTAGAGCATGATATAGCTGATACCTAATTACAATAAGGAAACGCTCCATGACACGCGATTTTGAACAATTCCCCGATGATGAAAATGGTAATGTACTTTGGCAAATGGCTGAAGATGGCGACGACCTGACCGAAGCCCATGAAATTGAATTTTCCATTGCTTTTCAAACTCAAGAACAGGCAGAAAAATGTGCACTTTATCTGCTCAAAGAAGAACAAAAAATTAGCCTGTTTGAAGATGAAGAAGCCGACACGGTCGAGTGGATTATCACGATTTATGTCTATATGGAACCTGAATATTCAGACATTGTCGACCTTGAAGAGTGGTTTGGCAGCATTGCTGAACAGTATGGCGGTGAATATGATGGCTGGGGTTGTATGGCCTATGTTTATGATGATGAAGATTTTGAAGGCGAAATTAGAAGTTAGTTCAAACAGTTCAATCCTGTTGAAAAATCTTGCCGTCCTTCAGATTGAAGCAAAACCTGTATTGCAGGACTGAAAGATAATGTAGCCCTAAGGGTGTAAGCGCTTAGGGCTACATTATAAAAAGTATAATTAAGTCATTACTAAGGCTATACCGAAGCAGAAAAGAACGGTGCTAAAATTTTATTCCGGAAAAAACAACAATAAGCAAAGGAAAATATAATGAGCGAAAGTAATACAGTTAAACTGCATCGAGTATTTACCGCACCACCAGAACGGGTATTTAAAGCATTTATTGATCCGGATGCTCTGGTCAAATGGATGGCACCACATGGTTTTACCGCTAAGGTCCATCATCTGGATGCTAAAGTCGGTGGAACCTATAAAATGTCCTTTAGCAATTTCTCTACCGGTTCTAGCCACTCCTTTGGTGGCACCTATCATGAAATCATTCCAAATCAGTTTTTGCGCTATACCGACCAGTTTGATGACCCGAATTTACCGGGTGAAATTGAAGTGATTATTCAGTTAAAAGCAGTGTCTGTGGGAACAGAAGTGCATATTACCCAATCGGGCATTCCAGAAGTCATTCCTGTGGAAGCATGCTATTTGGGATGGCAGGAATCCTTGCAACTTCTGACTTTATTGGTTACTCCTGAAATTCCAGATCAGTAGCAGTCTTGCAATGCAAATTCAAATCAAGCGTGCCTATGCCGAAGTTTTGGCTTCAGATGGCAAAAGGATTTTAGTCGATCGGCTGTGGCCCCGAGGCCTTAAAAAGGCAGATGCCAAAATTGATCTATGGCCCAAGGAAATCACACCATCGACCGAACTACGAAAATGGTATGCGCATGACCCGGAACATTGGGAAGAGTTTCAGCAATGTTATAGGGCTGAACTGCAGTCACAGACAGAGCTGCTACAGCAAATCCGGCAGTTGGCTGAACAAGAGAAAATCAGCCTCATCACTGCGGCAAAAAGTGAGAACTATAACCATGTAATTGTACTCAAACAGGTTTTAGAAGAAAGCTGAAATCACCTGCTGACCACTTTTATTCCATAATATTAATAAGGTTTTAGCAGGAGATGGGCTGATAAAATGTTATAATAGAGTTTTTGAGGTTTTTTATGTCTTTGCCAAATTGCCCCAAATGTAATTCAGAATATGCTTATCAAGATGGCGATTTGCTGATTTGCCCAGAATGTGCTCATGAATGGAAAGAGGGCGAAAGCAGTGCTGAACAGGCTACAATTATTAAAGACGCAAATGGCAATGTCCTTGCGGATGGCGATACTGTTACCCTGATTAAAGATTTGAAAATTAAAGGTTCTTCATCTGTGATTAAAGTGGGAACCAAGGCGAAGAACATTCGTTTATTGCCTGACTCAAGCGATGGTCATGATCTTGACTGTAAGGTTGATGGCTTTGGTGCAATGAAATTAAAATCTGAATTTGTGAAAAAAGCTTAATTCACTACAGTAAAAACCAAAAAGCTCTGGTTATATATCAGAGCTTTTTTTTATGAAGTAATGTTCATATGTATTATCTTGGGATGGATCTTTTATAACAGGCATGGTTAATTCAACCTTGACAGGTCAGTTGTATAATTGAACCTGCATCATGCTATAACCCCTAGTCATTTCTCTTAAAGAATTTTTGTTATGCCGCATATCCATCTTGAATATTCAGACAATGTAGAAAATTTTCAGGCAAAACCAATATTGCTTGCTTTAAACCAGGCTCTGGTTGAAGGGGCTTATGTGGGGGCTGCGAATGAGCTAAAAAGCCGTGCCATTTGCCAGCACGATTATGTCCTTGGTTTGGCAGATGCTACACAAGCGTATGTACATGCAAAAGTTTCTTTATTGACCGGACGTAGTGTGGAGTTACAACAGCAAATTGCTCAAGTGATTCTACATACCCTCGAACAGCATATCCCCCCTGCCCAAAGCCAGGTAAATGTACAGATTTGTGTGGAAATATTGGAAATGCAGAAAGCCACTTACGCTAAAAAAATTGTTTAGGGCTTTGCTGGTTATTGAATCAACTGGTGGGGGAGAATAAATGGGCAATTTATTCTCTTGAAGGTATGTCTCGGCGCTTTGAAAGAAACTGGACTTAGATAAAAAGAGCCAAGCGGCCATTTAAGACGATAAATCATTCAAATATAAATTTAAATAATGATCATAAAATGTGCTTTTTAAAAAGCAAAAAGTCATTTATATTTAATATAAATAGAATATTTTTTAAACATTACAATTCGATTCTTTTATAACTTTTACAATAACAAAGGGAGTATTTTATATGGCGGGATGGTATGAAGTCAGTCAGGCGAGCGATGGACAATATCGCTTTGTTTTGAAAGCTGGCAATGGGGAAGTAATTCTGAGCAGTGAATTATACAAGACCAAAGCTTCTGCACAGAATGGCATTGAATCGGTGCAAAAAAATAGCCCTGAGGATAGTCGCTATGAACGTCTGGAAGCGAAAAATGGTAAGCCCTATTTCAATTTAAAAGCAGCGAATCATCAAATTATTGGCACCAGTCAATTTTATTCAAGTGAGCAATCGCGTGAGAAAGGAATTGAGTCGGTAAAAAATAATGGTTCTAGTACCACCATTAAAGATTTGATCGAATAAATCAGATCAACGTTGCTATTCAAGTTCAGATTAAAGCATGTATTGATACATGCTTTATTTTTTCTGACGGCATCAAAATAGAGGGAAAAAATCAGGGCGGGAACTGATCCTCAAGTCAGGTACTGAGCTGATGATCAGTTTAATCCGAAATATTGATTTAAAAACGCTTAGGAATGCGCTGCCCATTTGGTACTGGAGATTCCGCTTTTTTCAGCACGCCAAACAGCCAGGTTTCTGCATGATTCACCGCTTGTTTTAAATCATCGCCTTGTGCCAAACGGCCGGCAATGAAACTGGCCAATGAGCAACCTGAACCGTGATATTCACCTTCAAGGCGAGGACATCGGGTTTCGGAAACCAGTTTGCCATCTATATATAAGGCATTGCGGATATAGTCCGGGGTATCTTCATGTCCGCCTTTAACTAAAACCGCTTTGGCACCCATGGCAAAAAGTTTTGCTGTAGCCTGGTCGATATCTTCAAGACCGGTTAAGGCACGAAGTTCAACCGTATTAGGCGTCAGGACAGTCGCTAGCGGAATCAGTTCGACAAAGGCTTTGACCAGTGTTTCCTGATCGCCAAGTGAACCACCGCTATTGGCCACCAGTACCGGATCGAGCACATATAAATATTCAGGATGTTCACGTAAAAATTCAGCCAGCGCTGCAATATTATCTGTGGTTCCTAACATGCCTGATTTAACACATTTAATTGGTAAGTCACCCACCACGGCATGCGCCTGAGCTAACAGTAATTCTTTTGAAGTGGCTTCAAAGCCAAACACCTGTTGCGAGTTTTGAATGGTGAGCGCAGTACAGGCAATTGCTGCATGTGCACCACTTTGGCCTATCGCTTCAATATCTGCCTGCAAGCCAGCGCCACCGGATGGATCTAAACCAGAAAAGCAAAGTACAGTAGGGCGCACAATGATGTCCTTAAATCACAAAATTTGCGTTAGTATAGGCAACTTTGAGCCAAGTCTCGATAGTATTTGTTAAGTAAAAATTTAGGTTGAAGGGTCGGTTGGTGATTAAGAATATTTTGATTGATTTAGATGGAACATTAACTGATCCGAAAGTGGGGATTACCACCTCAGCACGTTATGGTTTGACAAAAGTAGGACATCCGATTGCCGATGAGGTCAACATTGACTGGATTATTGGCCCACCTTTACAGGCTTCTTTGGCGAAAATTTTAAATGTTGCAGTGGATGATGTTTTGGCTGAACAGGCCTTGATGGGCTATCGGGAACGTTTTGCTGTGACCGGCTTGTATGAAAATCATGTTTTTGAAGATGTAGCTGCAACTTTGCAAACCTTGCAGCAAAAAGGTTTCCGTTTGTATTTGGCTACGGCAAAACCTCAAATCTATGCCAAGCAAATTTTAGAACATTTTGATTTGCTGCAATATTTTAACTATGCATACGGCAGTGAGCTGAACGGTGAGCGTACCAACAAGGGCGAGTTGATTGCCTATATTCTTGAAAAGGAAAAGTTAAATCCGGCTGAATGTGTGATGGTTGGTGACCGTGAGCATGACATTTTTGGCGCTCGCAGCAATGGTATAGATACCATCGCGGTAGAGTATGGTTATGGTTCTGATGCGGAGCTCACTGAGGCAAAACCTAAAGCACGGATTAAAAACTTTGCTGAATTACTTCAATTTGTTTAACTGCTAAACCAGAGCAGATGGCTTCCTCTGATCTACCTTGAATGAAACTACTTTAAGACTTAACGAAGATCCAAATAAAAACTTTCCTTCACTTCTTCCATCACGATGTAACTGTGCGAGGAAGCGGAGGAAGGAAGCTTTTTAAGTAGATCACCTAAAAGACGTCGATAGGCACTCATTTCCTTTAAGCGTGCTTTCACCAAATAATCAAACTCACCCGAAATCAGGTGACATTCCAGAACTTCAGGAATTTCCACCAAGTCGCGTGCAACCTGATCGAACACATCGCCTGATTTGGCAGAAAGTTTGATTTCTAAAAACACTAGCAAGTTGCGATCGACCAGTTGCGGGTTCAGCCGCGCGTAATAACCCATGATGATGCCATCGCGTTCCAGACGTTTGACCCGTTCCGAACAGGGGGTGGTGGACAGGTTGACCCGAGATGCCAATTCGCTAATTGCAATCCGTCCATCGCGCTGCAAAATATCCAAAATCTGCTGATCTATACGGTCTAATTTACGCATTATGATTTTCCTTTTTTTAGAATTTTTTCGCGACAAAACTATCAAATTACCTAGATTATAGTGCTTAAAACAGTGAAAAAAACTATCAATCAAAAAATATACTAGTGAAATAAACTAGTATGCGTTAGGGATAAGCAATGCATGTAATTGTCTTGGGTAGTGGTGTCATTGGTGTTGCAAGTGCGTATTACCTCGCACAACAGGGAGCAACCGTTACTGTCTTGGACCGTCAGTCTGGTCCTGCTGAAGAAACCAGTTTTGCCAATGCGGGTCAAGTTTCGCCGGGTTATTCCACTCCGTGGGCGGCGCCAGGTATTCCATTCAAAGCGGTCAAATGGATGTTTCAGCATCATGCTCCTTTAGCGATTAATATGGATGGCAGCATGTGGCAATTACAGTGGATGGCGCAAATGCTCAAGAACTGTAATCCACAAAGCTATGCGATTAATAAAGAACGCATGACCCGGGTGGCCGAGTATAGCCGTGACTGCCTCAGAGAGCTGCGTAAAGAGACTGGTATTCACTATGAAAACCGTTCTAAAGGCACCTTGCAAGTCTTCCGCAATGAAGCACAATTAGACATGGTTCAACGCGACATTCAGGTATTAAAAGAATGTGGTGTCGAGCATGAACTTTTGCTCAAAGATGACCTGGCCAAAGTGGAACCTGCTTTGGAATTTGCCAAAGATAAACTGGTCGGTGGCCTGCATCTGCCAAATGATGAAACCGGCGACTGCTACCTATTTACCAATGCGCTTGCAAACTTGGCCAAAGAGCTGGGTGTAGAGTTTAAGTTCAACCAAAATGTTGAAAAACTGGTGGTGGAAGGCGATGACATCAAGGGCGTGGTGGTAAATGGACAAGTCCTTACTGCAGACCGTTATGTCTTGGCCTTTGGTAGTTATTCACGCGATTTCCTTAAACCATTAAACCTGAACCTGCCAGTTTATCCGGTGAAAGGCTATTCACTCACTATTCCAATTGTTGATCCTGCATTTGCACCGCAGTCTACGGTGCTGGATGAGACTTACAAGATTGCGATTACCCGTTTTGATCAGCGTATCCGTGTGGGTGGCATGGCTGAACTGAGTGGTTTTAACCATGGTTTGAATCAGGACCGCCGTGCGACTCTGGAAATGGTCACCAAAGATTTATTCCCGGGTGGAAACCTGGCAGAAGCGACATTCTGGACCGGTTTGCGTCCAATGACGCCAGATTCTACCCCGATTATAGGCGCAACGCGTTTCAAAAACCTGTTCCTTAACACCGGTCACGGCACGCTGGGATGGACCATGGCCTGCGGTTCAGGCAAGTTGATCAGCGACCTGGTCATGAATCATCAACCAGACATCAGTACCGAAGGTCTATCGATCCAACGTTATCCTTCAGCAGCCTAATCTGTTTTAGGTCATATTGATTCAAGGAAGAACAACATGCCACGTCCCATTACTGCGGTGATTCATAGCCAGTCACTGCAGCACAATTTAAATGTTGCCCGTACCGAAATGCCGAATAGCCAAGTCTATGCGGTGGTGAAAGCCAATGCCTATGGTCATGGCATTGAACGCGTGTATGAAGCATTTAAGCAAGCAGACGGTTTTGCCCTGTTAGATATTGCCGAAGCCAGACGTATCCGTGCACTGGGCTGGAAAGGGCCTATCCTATTGCTCGAAGGCATTTTTTCCGAGCAAGACCTATTTGATTGTGATGAGCTGAATTTGAGTTTTACCCTTCATAGCGAATATCAAATTGAATGGTTAGAACGGTTCCCCAGAGCAGCGCAGTTTGATCTTTATTTAAAAATGAACAGTGGTATGAATCGCTTAGGTTTTGCTGCTGAACATTACCGTGACATTTGGCAGCACTTATCCAAACTGGCCAATGTTCAAAGCATCACTCACATGATGCATTTCTCGGATGCAGACGGGGATCGTTTGGGCCGTTCGGGTATTGAACATCAGTGTCAAATTTTCGATGCCGTCATTCAGGATCTGCCGGGCGCATGTTCCGTATGTAACAGTGCCGCCATTCTTCGCCATGCAGATTTAAATTCAGATGTGATCCGTAGCGGCATCATGCTGTACGGCAGTTCTCCCGATTTCCCTGCACATAGCATTGATGACTGGAATTTGCAGCCTGCAATGAGTCTGCGTAGTGAGATCATTGCCATTCAACAGCTTAAAGCGGGGGATAGTGTAGGTTATGGCTCGAGGTTTGTTGCTGAGCAGGAGATGTCTATTGGCATCGTAGCTTGCGGTTATGCCGACGGCTATCAGCGTCTGAGCAAAACCGGAACGCCAATATTGGTGAATGGTCAGCGCAGCCATTTAGTCGGTCGTGTCAGTATGGATATGCTTGCGGTAGATTTAACGACTATACATGATGCGGGTGTGGGCAGTGAGGTGGTGCTGTGGGGAAAATCTTCCCAAGGTGTTGTGCTCAGTATTGATGAGGTCGCTGCCGGTTCAGGCACCATTGGTTATGAGTTGATGTGTGCAGTCACAGCCAGAGTCAATTTTGTTCAAGATTAAATTCTTGAAAATCAGATCATTTATTCAATTCATTGATACAAGGAAATGTATATGTCCCATAGCGATATTGAAAAGTTCAATAGCAACGAAGTCATGAGCGCCGTGACGGTATTTAATCAGGTGGTTTATCTTTCTGGACAAGTACCCAAAAACACCGATAATGATGTGGCTGGTCAAACTCGTGAAATTTTAGCCACTATTGATGAACTGCTGGCTTTGGCCGGAACGGATAAATCCCGGTTGCTGTCTGCACAGCTTTATATTAAAAATCTCCCTGACTTTTCAACCGTCAATGCCATTTGGATTGACTGGATGAAAGGTTGTACTCCTCCTTCACGTGCCACCATTCAGGCAGATTTAGTCAATCCGGACTGGTTGATTGAAATTGCGGTAACGGCGGCACAGCCTTAATGTAAAAAATCTCCCCATATGGCAGCAAAGCGGTTGCGACCGATTTGCTGCCTAGCGTGTAAATGTCGCTGGTTGGGATGACTGGCAATGTAAAGCACATGGTTTACACGCAATCGTATGTTAAAAGGATGTTCAGTTATGACCACTACACCACGAGCAGACGATGCCAAGGCATCATCGCATGAATTACAACGAAAACTGTCCAACCGTCACCTGCAACTCATTGCTATTGGCGGTGCAATTGGAACAGGCTTGTTTATGGGTTCAGGCAAAACCATCTCCCTGGCTGGCCCTTCAATTTTATTGATCTATACGATCATTGGTACCATGTTCTTTTTCCTGATGCGCGCATTGGGTGAAATTTTACTCTCCAACCTGCACTACAAATCCTTTATCGACATGGCACATGACCTGATTGGTCCGGGTGCAGGTTACTATATTGGCTGGTCGTACTGGCTGGGCTGGGTGCTGGTCGGCATCGCGGATTTGGCTGCTATTATCAACTATCTCAGCTTTTGGCTGCCTGAAGGTATGGCCTTTACCCCATCCGGACAGGCCATGATTAGCGTGGCCTGCGTGTTACTGGTGCTGGGCATTAATATGCTCGCCGTACGTCTGTTTGGCGAAATTGAATTCTGGTTTGCCCTCATCAAGATTTTGGCCATTTTAGGGCTGATTGGTATTGGTGGTTTTATGGTGTTTAACCATTTTCATGCACCGGGCGGTTCGCTTGCCAGCTTTAGCAATGTCTGGTCGCATGGCGGCATGTTCCCGCAAGGTGGCAGCGGATTCCTGGCTGGTTTCCAGATTGCCTTATTTGCTTTTGTCGGTGTGGAACTGATCGGAACCATGGCGGCAGAAACCCAAGACCCTGAAAAGAACTTGCCCAAAGCGGTGAATGCCATTCCGACCCGAATTATTCTGTTCTATGTGTTGTCGCTATTCATTGTGATGTCGGTGACGCCTTGGAACCAGATTCCTGCGGATCAAAGTCCGTTTGTGTCGCTGTTCATGCATGCAGGCATTGGTGCAGCTGCCATTATCATGAACCTGGTGGTGCTGTCATCGGTCATGTCATCCATGAACAGTGGCGTGTTTTCAACGTCACGCATGCTGTTTGGCTTGGCGAGAGAGGGGCAGGCGCCGCAAAACCTGGCACAATTATCTAAGCGTGCCGTACCTGCCAAAGGTTTATTGTTCTCTTGTGCCTTTATTATGGCGGGTGCAGCATTACAATACTTTGTACCGAATACGGTTGAAGCCTTTACTTTGGCAAGTTCACTGTGCGTGATTTTGTTTATCAGTATCTGGAGCATCATTATGGTGTGCTATATCCGTTACCGTAAACTGCGCCCAGAGTTGCATGCCAAGTCAAACTTTAAAATGCCGGGCGGAATCTGGATGTCGTATGTGGTATTGGTGTTCTTGTTCTTTACTTTGATTATTTTAAGTTTGGAAGCCGATACCTTACGTGCCCTGATGATCAGTCCGATTTGGTTAATTATTTTGGCAGTAACCTATCAGTTACTGTATAAACCGCGGATGCTGAAACGTCATCGAGAGATGCTAAAACGCAATCAGGAAATGTTGAACTAAGTTTCTCTCATATAGTTTCTGTCAGATATAAAAAAGCCCTCGATTGAGGGCTTTTTTTGATGCTTAGAAAGTGGGTTTAACCACTACTAAAATCACCACTGCAAAGAGAATCAGGGTTGGCATTTCATTAAAGAAGCGCCAGAACTTATGTGATTTGTAATGCGCATTGCCAATCAGTTTCTTGCGGTAATAGCCGCAAATAAAATGATAAATTACTAACAGTCCCACTAAACCGATTTTTAAGTAGAACCAGAGGGCTTCATGGTAATGTTGCGTTGCATCACCCCAATCGACCAGGAAGTGTGCCGTAATCAGTGTGGCGACCATCGCTGGCCACATGATGCCACGGTACAATTTGCGCTCCATGACTTCGAAACGTTGATGACTGACGACATCTTCGCTCATGGCATGGTAAACATATAAACGTGGCAGGTAGAACAATGCCGCGAACCAACAAACGACTGCAATAATATGTAATGCTTTTACCCACAAGAAAGCATCAGAAGGAGCATCCATCCATTCACCCTTTTAAGGGCAGTGTGGCAGAAGTTGATCATCCATTGCTGAATGATCAACAATTCTTAGCTTAGCCTTCCCATTTTTTGAAAACAAGACAGGCATTTACACCGCCAAAACCGAAACTGTTACTCATCACAGTATTCAATTTTGCGTCACGTTTTTCAAGTACGATATCAAATGGTTTTGCGCCTTCATCCAGTTCAGTCACGTTGATGTTTGGTGCAATAAAGTCATTTTGCATCATCAAGACAGAATAAATTGCTTCCTGAACACCAGCAGCGCCCAGGCTGTGACCTGTCATTGACTTGGTCGAGCTCAGTGGAGGAACCTGACCTTCACCAAAAGCGCGTTCCATTGCTTTAAGTTCTGTGATGTCACCTGCTGGAGTAGATGTACCATGCGTATTGACATAGTCAATTTTATCTACGCCGTGCTGTTTTGCTTCTTCTAAAGCCATAAGCACACAGCGTGTTGCACCTTCACCACTTGGCGCAACCATGTCTGCACCATCGCTGTTTGCAGCATAGCCAACAACTTCAGCCAGAATATTTGCGCCACGTGCTTGTGCATGTTCAAGTGATTCAAGCACCACGAAACCGCCACCACCAGCAATTACGAAACCGTCACGGTCAGCAGAGTATGGGCGAGAAGCTGTTTCTGGTGTGTCATTGTATTTAGAGCAAAGCGCGCCCATCGCATCAAACAGCAGGCTTTGTGACCAGTGATCTTCTTCACCACCACCAGCAAGCATTAAATCTTGTTTGCCTAACTGGATCAGGTTGTAAGCATAACCAATGGCATCGGCAGAAGTTGCACATGCACTGGTAATGGTATGTGCCACACCTTGTAATTTAAAAGCAACGCCTACGTTTGCAGTAATGGTGTTGGTCATGTTGCGCGGTACAAAGAAAGGACCGACTTTACGCGCACCTTTGGTGTGCAATAGTTCGTTCATTTCAATCACAGAGGCAGTTGAACCACCACCTGAACCACCAGTAATACCATAGCGTGGGTTACCCGCTAAATCATCAACGTTTAAACCGGCATGTTCAACTGCAGCTAAAGCTGAGTTATAGGCATACATGGCACAAACGCCCATGAAGCGTTTCAATTTGCGGTCAATGTGATCAAACTCTTGTTCAGCGGCTGCACTGACATGGCTCTTAAAGTTTAATTCTGCATAAGTCGGGTTAAAACGTGTTCCAGAAATCCCGTTTTGTAAAGAATGAGTGACATCTTCTAAAGAATTACCAATGCATGAGTTGATACCCATACCAGTGATTACAACACGCTTCATCTACAGATCCCTTATATGGTGATATTTTGAGTAAAGGCAGCTGATTCAGGGAGAAAAGTAAAAACCTCCATCCAGCGCATTACTCGTGTCTTTGAATTGCATTCATGATAGCAGAAAGGTTTTTGAATTCTTATGGCAAATTTTATGCCTATTTCGACAGTATGTATCTGTAATGTTTATGTGGAATGATTAACTAAAAGATACACATTCATATTGAGATAAACTTAGACTACACCTAGTATTTATCAATAATTGTAAGAATAGAAGATGAGGGTAAAAGAATGGCAGATACCAATAATAAACATTCAGGTGGATTCTTTTCCAATGCTTTGGGAGTGGCTAAAAAGATCAGTGTAACAGGAATGAGTGCACTGAATCATGCGGCTGCCGAGCGTGCTGGTAAGGCTTCCGGGGCCTTGAGTAATGGTCATGTCATTGAAGGAAGTGCTCGTTCTCAAAGCGTATTTGAATCCAGAAAATATGATAATCCTCAACAGATGATGCGCGAGTATTTACCCAATGTCTCCAGACAATTGTTGGGTCGTCAGTATAGTAAAGTGAATCGTGTGGCTACTTTTGTTTCGCCGGATTTTTCAGACAAGTTGTCGGACTATTTTTTTGAACATCTAAATCATTTCACTTCAAATCTGAGTTCTGTAGATACTGTGCTGGATCAGGCAGGAGCAAAAGATTTGCAAGAACTGACTCAAGATGTCGATCGCTCCAAACGACTAAGCCAGGCTCTGGCTGAACAAAATAAATGGCTTGCTTCTATACAGGGTGCTGTTACGGGTGCTACAGGCGTGGTCGGTTCAGCGATTGACGTACCTTTGTCACTGCTGATGTCTTTACGCATGATTTATCAGGTCGGGCGTGCCTATGGCTTTGAGCTGAATAAAGACACCGAACAGGATATTGTCCAGTTTGTGTTTAAACAAATCGACTTGGGCCAGATTGCGGAAAAACAGAGTGTATTGATGGCACTGAAAATCGTGTCTAATATGCTGCAAACCAATGACACTGCACAATTACAAAACATGCTGGGTTCCAGCAATGATAGCGAGCCACTGAAAAAATGGCTGGTCAATGAAAATGGCGACATGAAATGGAACTGGTTGAATCACCTCCCAAACCTTTCATTGATCAGTAAATTAACGCCTATTGCCGGAGCGGGTATAGGTGCAGCCTATAGCTGGAAACTGGTTGAAGATGTCAACCAAAAGGCCCAGCAAATATTTTCCCATGCCAGAAGTTATTTGCAGCAGCATCAAGGGGTAGAATTATCTCCTATTGCGGCTTATGAAAAATCCCTGGAATTGTTGGCACAGGCAACGCCAAGATTATTAAACTCCTTTACTAAAAACGACCTAAGTTCCGGCGAGCTTAAGCTTGATCAGGACATTCCAGTGGAAGGACATGGCACTATTGCTAAAGTGACCATTAAAAAGAAAGCAGATGATGTCATTGTGGATGACGATCGCAAAGGTCAGCGGGTAGAACAAGGATTGGGGTACCTGGCTGAACACATGGTTGAGCCTCATGCACAGGTTGAACCGCAAAAACCCGCCATACCGTTTGATGAATCGGAAATAGATGAATATGCGCAGGCAGATGTTGAGGGAATTGAAGCAGACCGTACGCAACTTGCTGCTTCGCAATCCGAACAAAATGAAGCACCTAAACCAACGAAGAAAAAAGTTACAAAATAGAGTGCATAAAAGTCTGGAATTGCGTCTTTAAAAAAGCGTCTACTGACCAATATACAGGTAAGTGGTCAATATTTGACATGGCCTCGAATATTGACCATTTTACTATCTTCGCTTACAATTGTGTGCCCTCAAAAAGTGGTATTTTTTTGAGGCTTTTTATTAACGGGAGAATTGCCAAATGGCAACAACAAATCAGTTGATCCGTAAGGGTCGTACGACTTTGATTGAAAAATCAAAAGTTCCTGCGTTGAAGGCTTGTCCACAACGTCGTGGTGTTTGTACACGTGTTTACACAACTACACCTAAAAAACCTAACTCAGCAATGCGTAAAGTTTGCCGTGTTCGCTTAACTTCTGGTTTTGAAGTATCAAGCTATATCGGTGGTGAAGGCCATAACCTACAAGAGCACAGTGTTGTGCTTATCCGTGGTGGTCGTGTTAAAGACTTACCAGGTGTACGTTACCATACCGTTCGTGGTTCTTTAGACTGCGCTGGTGTTAAAGATCGTAACCAGTCTCGTTCTAAATACGGTACTAAACGTCCTAAGAAATAATCTTTTTAGATTAGCTTCTTAAGAACGTAGAACCGCAATCCTTTATCGTCTCGCTTGTCTGATTTCTGCATTTAATTTTGTGAAATTCAAGCGACGTGTAGTAAGGCCAGCGAATGTACATGACACTTTGTACTCATGCTGGATAAACCTGAAGTGTCATATTTATAGGTGTATTAAAATGCCAAGACGTCGCGTAGTCGCTGCCCGTGAAATCCTTCCGGATCCTAAGTTCGGCAGCCAAACAATCGCTAAATTCATGAACCACGTAATGCAAGATGGTAAAAAATCTATTGCTGAAAGTATCGTTTACGGTGCTTTAGACCGCGTTCAAGAAAAAAATAAAGTAGACCCAGTTGAATTTTTCGAGACTACTCTTGAAAAAGTTCGTCCTATGGTTGAAGTAAAAGCACGCCGTGTTGGTGGTGCTACTTATCAAGTGCCTATGGAAGTACGCCCATCCCGTCGTACTGCCCTAGCTATGCGTTGGTTAGTAGATGCTGCTGCTAAGCGTTCTGAAAAAACAATGGCTTTACGTCTTGCTGGCGAGTTGCTTGATGCAGCTGAAGGTAAGGGTTCAGCGATTAAAAAACGTGAAGATGTGCACCGTATGGCTGAAGCCAACAAAGCCTTCTCTCACTACCGTTTCTAAGCGGATAAAACAGGCCTTACTCAGGAGGGTGACGTATTGGTTGTCACCAATATTTCATCAAAGCGCTTTAAGTTGCTAGCAACTTAAAGCGTCCTGTTTTAAACAACAAAATTTAGGAATGCAAGAAATCATGGCTCGTCAAACCCCAATTTCTCGTTACCGTAACATTGGTATCTCAGCTCACATCGATGCTGGTAAAACGACCACTTCAGAACGTATCTTGTTCTACACAGGTGTATCTCACAAACTAGGTGAAGTACATGATGGTGCAGCAACTATGGACTGGATGGAACAAGAGCAAGAGCGTGGTATTACCATTACTTCTGCTGCTACAACTTGTTTCTGGTCTGGTATGGGTAAACAATTCCCAGAACACCGTATTAACGTAATTGACACCCCGGGACACGTAGACTTCACAATCGAAGTTGAACGTTCTATGCGTGTTCTTGACGGTGCGTGTATGGTTTACTGTGCTGTAGGTGGTGTTCAACCTCAGTCTGAAACTGTATGGCGTCAAGCAAACAAATACGAAGTACCTCGTTTAGCATTCGTGAACAAGATGGACCGTACAGGTGCAAACTTCTTCCGTGTTGTTGAACAAATGAAAACTCGCCTTGGTGCACACCCTGTACCTGTAGTTATCCCAGTTGGTGCTGAAGATAACTTCCAAGGTGTTGTTGACCTTATCGAAATGAAAGCAATCATTTGGGATGATGCATCTCAAGGTATGCAATTCGAATATGGCGATATCCCTGCTGACCTAGTTGCTACTGCTGAAGAATGGCGTACTAACATGGTTGAAGCTGCGGCTGAAGCTTCTGAAGAATTGATGGACGAATATTTGAACAATGGCGATTTGACTAAAGAGCAAATCGTTGCTGGTCTTCGTCAACAAACTTTGGCTTGTGAAATTCAACCAATGCTTTGTGGTTCTGCGTTCAAAAACAAAGGTGTTCAACGTATGTTGGATGCTGTAATTGAATTCTTACCATCACCGACTGAAGTTAAAGCGATTGAAGGTGTACTTGACGATAAAGCTGAAACTAAAGCTGTTCGTGAAGCATCTGACGAAGCTCCGTTCTCTGCACTTGCGTTCAAAATCATGAACGACAAATTCGTAGGTAACTTAACTTTCGTACGTGTTTACTCTGGTGTTCTTAAACAAGGCGACCCAGTATATAACCCAGTTAAATCTAAACGTGAACGTATCGGCCGTATCGTGCAAATGCACGCGAACGAACGTCAAGACGTTGAAGAAATCCGCGCTGGTGATATCGCTGCATGTGTAGGTCTTAAAGACGTTACTACTGGTGATACACTTTGTGATGAGAAAAACATCATCACTCTAGAGCGTATGGAATTCCCTGAGCCAGTAATTTCTTTAGCTGTAGAGCCTAAGACAAAAGCTGACCAAGAAAAAATGTCTATCGCTTTAGGCCGTTTGGCGAAAGAAGATCCATCGTTCCGTGTTCGCACAGACGAAGAATCTGGTCAAACTATTATTGCGGGTATGGGTGAGCTTCACCTTGACATTCTTGTTGACCGTATGAAACGTGAATTCAACGTTGAAGCGAACATTGGTAAACCAATGGTAGCTTACCGCGAAACAATCAAAAAGACTGTTGAGCAAGAAGGTAAGTTCGTACGTCAAACTGGTGGTAAAGGTAAATTCGGTCACGTATATGTACGTTTAGAACCGATGGATACTGACGCTGGTAAAGAATACGAATTCGCTGAAGAAGTAGTAGGCGGTGTAGTACCTAAAGAATTCTTTGGTGCGGTTGACAAAGGTATTCAAGAACGTATGAAGAATGGTGTCTTGGCTGGTTACCCAGTTGTAGGCATTAAAGCGACATTGTTCGACGGTTCTTACCACGATGTCGATTCTGACGAATTATCGTTCAAAATGGCAGGTTCTTATGCCTTCCGTGATGGTTTCATGAAAGCAGATCCTATCTTGCTTGAACCAATCATGAAAGTTGAAGTAGAAACTCCAGAAGACTACATGGGCGATATCATGGGTGACTTAAACCGTCGTCGTGGTATGGTTCAAGGTATGGACGATTTACCTGGTGGTACTAAAGCAATCCGTGCTGAAGTTCCATTGGCTGAGATGTTTGGTTACGCGACTCAAATGCGTTCTATGTCTCAAGGTCGTGCGACTTACTCTATGGAATTTTCTAAATATGCTGAGACTCCACGTAACGTGGCTGAAGGCATCATTTCTAAGTTCCAAACTGGCGGTAAAAAAGGTGACGACGAGTAATCTTTCGATTACTATAAGCCCAAACTAATTCATAGTTAAAAACCAAAATCACTTATGGAGCTAACCCTCCATAAGTATTTTAATAAGGAAGATCTCATGGCTAAGGCTAAGTTCGAACGTAACAAACCACACGTAAACGTGGGCACAATTGGTCACGTCGACCATGGTAAAACTACTTTAACTGCTGCAATTGCAACAATCTGTGCAAAAACTTACGGCGGTGAAGCTAAAGATTACGCAGCAATTGACTCTGCACCAGAAGAAAAAGCACGTGGTATTACAATTAATACTTCACACGTAGAATACGATTCTCCAATTCGTCACTACGCTCACGTAGACTGCCCAGG
>NZ_JBIQOB010000014.1:0-97341 GCF_044130285.1 Acinetobacter sp. BSP-28 | reverse complement strand
GTGGCTTTGATTTCAGACAATTGATTTCTTGGCTTTCTACTAAAACTAAAAAAGCGACTCAATCGAGTCGCTTTTTTATGCTTTGATATTTCTCTCTTGCGCTTTGTGACAAGGCAGTGCATTGTCGCTTGCTCAGGGAGGGAGTTAGAGAGAGGGCCGGCCTCTATTCCAGAAAATATTTTTCAAACAAATAATTTTTTTAAATAACAAAGTAGCAAATCATATATTTCTTAGAGATATACGGCTTCTACCTAGCCCTCACTTGCGCTGCGTTTTAAAGAGGTGCTTTAAAACTTGCTCAGGAGAGGGCTGGGGTGAGGGTAAATTATTGAAACTCACCCGCAGAACGTTCCTTCGCCCAGTCACGCAAGATGAATTTTTGCAGTTTTCCGGTTGAAGTCTTAGGAATTTCGGTAATCACCAAATCTTTCGGTACTTTAAAACGGGCCAAATGCTGTTTACAGTATTCAATTAGTTCTTCAGCTGTTGCAATTTTACCTTGTTTGAGCTCCACAAAGGCACATGGTACTTCCTGCCAGCGTGGATCAGGTTTTGCCACCACTGCTGCAGTCAGCACGGCTGGATGCTGATACAGCACTTCTTCCACTTCGAGCGAGGAAATATTTTCACCGCCGGAAATAATCACATCTTTGGAACGGTCTGTAATTTTGGCATAGCCATCCGGTTGGCAAACGGCAAGGTCACCGGTATGGAACCAGCCACCGGCAAAGGCTTCGGCAGTCGCTTCCGGATTCTTTAAGTAGCCTTTCATCACGATGTTGCCACGGAACATAATCTCGCCCATGGTTTTACCATCATGCGGTACTTCTTGCATGGTGTCAGGATCAAGCACTTTCATGCCATCTTGCAGTGGATAAGGCACGCCTTGACGCGAATGCAGTTGCGCCTGTTCCTGAATGGACAGGTCGCTCCAGCCAGCCTGTGAAGCACATAGCGCAGAAGGGCCATAAGTTTCAGTTAAGCCGTAAACATGAGTCACGTTAATGCCGATGTTACGCATGCCTTCAATGATTGCTGCAGGAGGTGCAGCACCGGCCACCATCACTTCGACACGGTGATCAATCTGGGTCTTTTTCTCTTCAGGGGTGTTGATCAGCATTGACAAGACAATCGGTGCACCACAGAAGTAATCGACTTTATGTTCGGCAATCAATTTAAAGATCAGTTCTGCATCGACTTTACGCAAGCAGACGTTGGTTCCGCCGTTGGCAGCCATAGTCCAGGCAAAGCACCAGCCATTACAGTGGAACAATGGCAGGGTCCATAAATAGGTGGCACGTGGCATCATGCCGCAAGCAATGATGTTACTGGCTGCATTGATGTAAGCACCACGATGATGGTAAACCACGCCTTTAGGGTTGCCTGTAGTTCCAGAAGTGTAACTTAAGCTGATGGCATCCCATTCATCTTGCGGTAAATGCCAGTCAAAATTGGCATCACCTTGCGCAATCCAGTCTTCATATTCGATCTGACCAATACGGGTGTCTTCACCCTCATATTCTTCATCGGCGACATCAATGACATAGACTTCTTGAGGAATCAGCGCCAATGCTTCGGTGGCAAGCTTGCTGAATTCAGGGTCAACCAGCAACACTTTGCTTTCAGCGTGTTCCAGCATGAAGGCAAGTGTCTTGGCATCTAGACGGGTATTTAAGGTATTCAGTACGGCACCCGCCATTGGCACAGCAAAATGTGCTTCAACCATTGCCGGGACATTAGGTAGCAGGACTGAAACGGTATCATTTTTACCGATCCCGAGTTTTTGGAGTTGGTGCGCAAACTGACGGCAACGATTGTATTTTTCACGCCAGGTAATACGACGCTTACCGTGAATAATCGCGTTCTGATTTGGATAGATATAGGCTGCACGATCAAGATAGCGTAAAGGTGACAATGCTACAAAATTTGCGGGGGTACGCGGTAATTCATCGTATGCGCTAACCATTGGAAAACTCCGTTGTATATTTATTTATTTTCATATCCTGTTGAAAAAGATATGCACTTCTTGAAAATCTTGCATTTATGCTTTAGTCGAGTGCTATTTAATAATTTTTAACATATTGAAAATTAAATAAATTATTTTATGGCACAGATTTTTTTTGAACTCATGGGTTCCCATATTTGCTTTTTTAGGTATTTTACTCTAACAGGGCAATTAAAATAGCATCAGCCAAGGAATAATAATGAAAATACAACAGGCGGATAAAGGATGGCAGAACTGGTCTGGAAGTCAGCAGGCACATCCACAAATTTTTCAACCTCAGCATATGAATGAATTACAAAAAATAGTGAAATCCTATAACCATATCCGTGTGGTGGGGGCAGGACATTCGTTTAGTGCTGTGGCTAAAACGGATAAGCTTTTGCTTAATCTCGATCAGTTAAAAGGCGTGGTTGCCTTTGATGAAGATAAAACCCAATGCACAGTGCAAGCAGGGACACGTTTATATGAGCTGGGCGAAGCACTGGCGCCAATTAATCAGGCCTTAATCAATCAGGGTGATATAGATCAGCAAAGTCTGGCTGGCGCCATTGCCACGGGCACACATGGAACAGGTGCAGATTTACCTTGCTTATCTGCATTTGTAGAAGGGTTTGAATTGCTCACCGCAGATGGCGAGCGGTTGCAATGTGATCCTCGGCAAAACATCGATATTTTCCAGGCCGGACGTGTTGCACTGGGCAGTCTGGGAGTGCTGACAAAAATTACCCTGCAAAATCGTCCCAGATATAAATTAAAAGAACAGATCCGGCTGTGTCCGATTCAGGAGATTTTTGCACATATTGATCAATGGAAGCAGCAGCACCGACATATTGAATTTTGGACATTCATCCATTCAGATCTGGTGATGTTAAAAACTCTGGATGAAACGGATGAAACCATTCAGCCGAGAACAGAGAGCTGGCCTTCGGAAGATGCCTTGCTGACCTTGTGTTCAGAATTGACTCGAAAGTTGCCTGCTACGAATCCTTATCTGCAAAAACTGCTCGGTGTCTTTGTCAAACCGACCTGCTATGTCGATTGGTCGCATCGCATTTTCCCCACACCGCGTAATACCAAATTTAATGAAATGGAATATCAGATTCCGGTTGAGCAAGGTTTGCAATGTCTGGAAGAGGTTTTAGCGACTTTAAGGAAGCATAAGGTGCCGATGTTTTTCCCCATCGAGTTCCGTTATGTCAAAGAGGATAATATCTGGTTAAGTCCTTTTTATCAGCGCGATTCGGTCTCCATTTCCATTCACCAGTTTTATAAACAGGATTATCACGCGATATTTGATCTGGTCGAGCCCATTTTGCAGAAATATCAGGGACGGCCGCATTGGGGCAAGTTGCATTCCATGAGCGCAGCCTCGCTGTGTGACCTCTACCCAAAATGGGACGAATTTATGGCGCTGCGTCAGCAATTGGACCCGCAGCAAAAATGGCTAAATCCCTATTTAAAGCAGTTGTTTCTGTTCTGAAAATAAGGAGAGGGTGATGCAATCGAATTATTTCCAGCAACTGACTCAGCATTTACAACAGCAGGGCACAGGAACACCGCAACTGATTCTAGATTTGGAGCACTATCAGCACAATTTGGACTATGTGCAGTCGCATTTGCCGGAACAGCTCCAACCACGTTTGGTGGTGAAATCTTTAGCCAATTTGCAGCTGCTCAAACTGGCCAGTGATAAACTGAATACCCAGCGTTTTATGGTGTTTCATCTGCCACATCTTGCAGAGATTATCCAGACATTTAAGCAAGCCGATATCTTGCTGGGCAAGCAGATGCCGATACATGCAGTAGAACGATTTTATCAGGCTGCAATTAATCTCGATCACCCGCCTTATATTCAATGGCTGATTGATGATTTGGGGCGCTTGCAGCAATATTTGCAGCTGGCACAATGGTTTAACATCTGTCTGAATGTGAATATTGAAATTGATGTGGGCCTACATCGGGGTGGTGTACAAAACTCGCAGCAATTTCTGGCCTTGCTCAAACTGATTCAGCAGCATTCAGCCCATCTCAAATTGACTGGTTTGATGGGCTATGATGCTCATGTCGCCAAACTGCCGAAAATTTTAAAGTCCGCGGAAAAAAGTTATCAACAATCGCAGCAAAGTTATCAACAGTACATCGACATTATTCGGCAACAATTCCCCAATTTATGGCACGAAAACCTGTGTTTTAATGGTGGCGGCAGCCCCACGTTTATTCAGCACTGTCAGCAGAGTGTTTGCAATGACCTGGCTTTTGGCTCGCTGTTGCTCAAGCCGGGCGATTTTGATCTGGCCAATCTGGCTAAACTGCAATATACATTATGGATTGCCACACCGGTACTCAAAGTTTTGCGCCATAGCCAGTTGCCCGGTCTGGAAGTCCTGAACCATCTTCCGCATAAATATAAAGCCCTGTTCATATACGGCGGTTACTGGCAGGCCAACTATATTTATCCTGAAAAAAGCAAGCCACATGGTTTGTATGGACGCAGTAGTAACCAGGAAATGCTGTTGGTGCCGAAATTCTGTGAGATTGACCGCGACGATTATGTGTTTTTACGACCTACGCAAAGTGAAGCGGTGATTCCGCAATTTGCTCAGCTCTATGCCTATGCTCAGGGTAAGTTCGAAGCATGGGATAACTTTAGAGAATAAAAAAGGAAAGCTGAAATTCCCTGATTGAGTTAAGGGCAAAGTATTGGCAAATAAATTCAAAATGCGCCAAATCGCGAATTTTCTAGGTGAAAAGGTTTAATCCTGTGGATAAGACGTGTAAAATTCGAGTCGATTTTTATTTATCCACCGTTTTTATCTTTTGAGGTTCTGCCTCGATCATAATCTCGCGGTGACATGCCCTATGGTACGGGGCATCACTCCTTAAGGATTTTTTATGCCAATTATCACTTTGCCAAATGGCGATCAAAAAGAATTTGATCAAGCCGTATCTGTGATGGACGTTGCACTTAGCATTGGTCCGGGTCTTGCGAAAAATACAGTTGCAGGTCGCGTAAACGACCGTTTGGTTGATGCGTCTGATCTCATCACTGAAGATGCAACTTTACAAATTATCACGCCTAAAGACGAAGATGGTGTACACATCATTCGTCACTCTTGTGCGCACCTGGTCGGTCATGCGGTTAAGCAATTGTTCCCAGAAGCGAAAATGGTAATTGGTCCTGTCATTGAAGAAGGTTTCTACTATGACATCTGGATGCCACGTCCATTCACTTTAGATGATATGGCAGCAATCGAAGAGCGCATGAAAAAGCTCATCGACCAAGACTATGATGTCATCAAAAAAATGACACCACGTGACGAAGTGATTGCAGAATTCACTGCTCGTGGCGAAGAATACAAATTACGTCTGATTGAAGACATGCCTGACGAAACTCAAATGGGTTTGTACTATCATCAAGACTATCTGGATATGTGCCGTGGTCCGCACGTACCAAACACCAAATTCTTAAAATCGTTCAAGCTCACTAAAATCTCTGGTGCTTACTGGAGAGGGGACGCGAAAAACGAACAGCTACAACGTATTTACGGTACAGCTTGGGCAGACAAGAAACAGTTAGCTGCGTACATCAAACGTATTGAAGAAGCTGAAAAACGTGACCACCGTAAAATCGGTAAAGCGCTTGATTTGTTCCATATGCAGGAAGAAGCACCAGGTATGGTGTTCTGGCATCCGAACGGCTGGACCATTTACCAGGTACTTGAACAGTACATGCGTAAGGTTCAGCAAGATAATGGTTATCTTGAGATTCGTACTCCGCAAGTGGTTGATTTCACGCTTTGGGAAAAATCGGGTCATGCGGCAAACTATGCAGACAACATGTTTACGACTCATTCAGAGAACCGTAACTATGCAGTGAAGCCAATGAACTGCCCATGTCATGTACAGGTATTCAACCAGGGTTTGAAATCTTACCGTGACCTGCCAATTCGTTTAGCTGAGTTTGGTTCATGTCACCGTAACGAGCCATCGGGTTCATTACACGGCATTATGCGTGTTCGCGGTTTTACTCAAGATGACGCGCATATTTTCTGTACCAAAGAACAAATCGGGACTGAAGTTGCAGACTTCATTAAACTGACTTTAGACGTTTATAAAGATTTCGGTTTTGAAGAAGTGCAAATGAAATTGTCTACACGTCCAGAAAAACGTGTCGGTGATGATGCACTTTGGGACATGGCGGAAAAATCTTTGGCAGATGCTTTAGATGCTGCCGGTCTTGAGTGGGAACTTCAACCAGGTGAAGGTGCATTCTACGGTCCGAAAATCGAATTCTCGTTGAAAGACTGCTTAGGCCGTGTATGGCAGTGCGGTACAATTCAGTGTGACTTCAACTTGCCAGAGCGTTTGGATGCCTCTTACGTAACAGAAGATAACGACCGTGATCAGCCTGTTATGTTACATCGTGCAATTCTTGGTAGTTTCGAACGTTTTATTGGTATACTGATTGAACACTACGCGGGCTTTATGCCACCTTGGTTGGCACCTACACAAGCGTGCGTGATGAACATTACCGATTCACAAGCTGAAGCATGTGAGTCAGTCGTCGCTAAACTTAAAGAAAACGGAATTCGTGCCATTTCTGACTTGAGAAATGAGAAAATCGGCTTTAAGATTCGTGAACGTACTTTAGAGCGTATTCCTTACTTACTGGTACTTGGGGACCGTGAAGTCGAGGAAGGTACAGTGAATGTGCGTACCCGCTCAGGAAAAAATTTAGGTACTATGTCAATCGATGCCTTCGTTGACCTAGTGAAAGCAGCCGTTGCCGAACGCGGCCGGTACATTGTGGAGTAAAAGCGATTAAACAGCCTGACCGTAATCAACAGGGCGGTAACAAATCAAACCGTCCTGCTTTGAATGATGAAATTCGTGCAAAAGAAGTCCGTCTTGTAGACGAAAATGGCGAGCAAAAAGGCATCGTAAGCTTAAATGATGCTTTACGTGCAGCTGAAGCTGTCGATCTTGACCTGGTTGAGATTGTGGCAAATGCTGAGCCACCAGTATGCAAAATCATGGACTTCAACAAGCATTTGTTTGATCTTAAGCAAAAGCAGAAAGAAGCGAAGAAAAAACAGCATCAAGTACAGGTGAAAGAAATCAAGCTCCGCCCTGCGACTGATGTTGGTGATTACAACGTAAAATTACGTGCCATTATCAAGTTCCTTGAAGAAGGCAACAAGGTAAAAATCACTTTACGCTTCCGTGGTCGTGAAATGGCTCACCAACAGCTGGGTCTGGCTCAATTGCAAAAAGTTGAAGCAGATGTGGTTGAATTCGGTGTAGTTGAACAAGCACCAAAAATGGAAGGTCGTCAAATGGGTATGCTACTTGGTCCTAAAAAGAAAAAGTAAGCCTCTATTGATGAAGAAAGCCCTGCAAAAGCAGGGCTTTTTTATAGCGATGATTTTTTGAATCGGTTTTTTAAGAGATCGTTTCAATCATTCAAAAGACCAATCATTGACCAGTCTTTTGGGGCGTTATTTTGTTGTTTCCTGTTGAGGTGAAGCAAGTTTTTCCGTGGTTTTGCTGCCAATTGGAATCTGGCGAGGTAGTTTTTCTTCTGGAACATTGCGCTGTAAGTCGATTTTTAACAAACCGTTTGCAAAGTCAGCTTGTTGTACTTCTACATGTTCATCCAGACGTAAAGACAGTTTAAAGGAACGGTGGGCGATACCTTTGTGTAAAAATTCTACCGTAGTATCCGATTTTTCTTCAACCGCTTTGCCGCTAATGGTCAGAACTTGATTTTCCAGGTTGATCTCGAGTTGGTCTTCGTTAAATCCGGCTGCAGAGACGACAATGCGGTAATTATTATCGCCGGTTTTTTCAATATTGTAATGTGGATAATTCGGTGTTTCACTTTGCATTGCATAGTCAAACAGGTCATTAAAACGGTCAAAACCGATGCTACGTCGGAACAGTGGGGTAAGACTGGAATTGCTCATGAATAGAACCTCCGGTTCTCAGAAAAGTTATAGAAGCATGATGATAATTCTGTAATGGATGGCATAAGTAATGTGAAGCAATATCCTGAATGGATGATTGCTTCATGTCTAATATAAGATTGGGTGGAGGCTTTTCAAGCATCAATATGTAACAATATCCGGGGCGGATTTTTGCCTGAAAATAATGCTTTATATTTAGTGGTTTTACTGATGAATCTATAATTAAATATGCGGATGTATGGTACTAAATCATGCTATAACTGGAATAAATTTTAAGCATGTCATGTAAAACGAAAAAGGCAAAAGGTAGGAAACATGATTGATCTCTATTATTGGGGAACACCCAATGGTCATAAAATTACAATAGCATTAGAAGAAATGGGTTTGGAATACCAAATTTTTCCCATCAATATTTTAGAAAATGATCAGTTTCAGCCTGACTTTTTACGTATTTCACCTAACAATAAAATTCCCGCGATTGTGGATCAGGATGGACCGCGTGGTGAAGCCATTTCAGTATTTGAGTCTGGGGCAATTTTGCAATATTTGGGCCGTAAAACCGGATTGTATTATCCAGTAGATGAGCAACAGCGCGTTGAAGTCGAGCAATGGCTGATGTGGCAAATGGGTGGTTTCGGGCCAATGCTGGGACAGAATCATCATTTTGGCCGTTTTGCGCCGGAAAAAATTCCCTATGCCATAGACCGTTATGTCAATGAGACTAAACGTTTGTATGGGGTGCTGAATAAGCAGCTCATTGGGCAAAAGTATGTAGCGGGTGAATATTCGATTGCCGACATGGCGATTTTACCGTGGATCCTACGCCATGAATGGCAGCAAATTCAGCTTGAAGATTACCCCTATGTGAAAGAATATGTAGATCGTCTGACTGCACGTCCTGCCATTCAGAAAGCATTGTCGATTCAGGTAGAGGACTAAAATGACTTGAATCGTAATTGTGTTAAGATGGCGCTATAGAAAAATAAACCACCCATGCGGTGGTTTTTTATTGGATCAGCACCTCATGAAAGCATTCGTTTTAAATTCAACGCGTATTCTGGAAAAAAATGCAAAAGTCTATTGGAGCATTATTTTTGGTATTGCGGCTTGTTTGATTCTTTTTATTGCAGAAGCCGTGCATATCCAGAATTTTATGGCAACTTTAAATACGCAGGACGAAAATGTCTTATACACAGCCATACAGCCTTTAACGCAATGCTATAGCTATAGCCGTTATCTGGTTCTGGTTTTAGCGGTGTTGTGGTCCAGCTATGAATATACCTCGACCAAGAAAAAACTCGGGCTTTAAACCGGTAGCATCCTGATGCCGGCTTACCTTTTACTGTTTATTTCTGCCTTTGGAGCTGCAACTTTATTGCCTTTGCAGTCCGAAGCCGTGTTATTGGCTCTTTTGGCGCAGGGCGATCATTCAGTTTTTGGGCTACTATTTGTTGCAAGCTTGGGAAATATTTTGGGTTCCTGTGTGAATTGGTGGCTCGGTTTTAAGATTGAACACTACAAAGACAAAAAATGGTTTCCTGTTTCACAGCAGCAAATGTTGAAAGCACAGGCGAGCTATCATCATTATGGTTATTGGTCATTATTGTTGAGCTGGGTACCGATTATTGGTGATCCGATTACTTTGATAGCCGGTTTGCTAAAAGAAAACTTCTGGCGCTTTCTGCTCATGGTCAGTCTGGCCAAAGTCGGGCGCTATTTATTTATCTATTTGGCTTTTACTCTATTTTAAAAAAGAGAGGCTTTTGCCTCTCTTTTTATTTTGCTTATTCACAGTGATTTAAGTCGAACTTAATCTCATCTTTAAATTTGGATTTTTTATACAGCCATAACGTACTGCCAGTACGCTTTACATTAATTTGGCTATTGGATACTGCTTGAACAATTTTTTGGTCTAAAGCATAAATACCTGAACCCTGTTTCACTTTAACTTTTTTCACATCACCATGCTTATTCACTTTAAAGTTAAATTTGACTGTACGATTATGGCCGTTGAGCAATTCAGAATCGATGTCTAGTTGTGGCTGAGTACGGTATGAAAAAGGTGTTTTTCTATTCTGCTGTTGCGCCTGCCAATTTTTAGATTCAAAGTCATAGGGACAAATTTCAGCATCATCCTGGCTTAATTTAAGACTAAAAGTTTGATAGCCAATAAGAGGCGTTGCCGTGTCATTTTCCATATAGGGTTTGACATGCGCTTCACGCACGGCTTGAACCAACAGGTTATCCAGATGGGTTAAACCGGTACTTTCCTCTACGCTGGCCTTGGTGACATTGCCGGTTTCATCTGCATAAATGCGAATAATGGCACTGCGATTCTGCTCTTTCAAATCTTCATTTTTATAGTCTGGACGCGGGAATTTGGTCCACTGAATGCGCGTGGTCAAATGCGCGGGAAGGGCTGCGCTTTTCTGAACGGCAAGCTGTTTTGCTGCTTTGGATTCAGCACTGTAAACAGTACTTAACGGTAAGCACATGAATAGAGAAAAACACAGTATTTGCTTCATAAATATTTATTTCTTAGTCAAACCAGATGTTGCGGCGGTAGCGGATAAAGTTAGTGCAAAGTATTTCCTGAATTGGAAATACTGGCAAGTCTAAAAATACAATTAATGTTCTTGATCATGCACTTTGGTAATATCGACGCCAAATAAATCATGGGTTTTTGCCCAGCTCATTGCCACCACCACCATGGTCATGCAGCCACCAAAGACCGTTGCCATAATGGTGCCCATATATTTCGCAGCCAGACCGGATTCAAAAGCGCCCAGTTCATTACTGCTTGAGACAAACATGCCATTCACTGCTGCGACGCGGCCACGCATATTTTCTGGAGGGTAAATCTGCAGAATGGTTTGGCGAATGACCACTGAAATACTGTCACAGGCACCGGTCATGGCTAAAGCAAACAGAGACAGCCACATGTTATTTGAAAAGGCAAATAGCAATGTGAATACCCCGAAACCTGCAACGGCGAGCAACATATTACGCCACGCATTTTGGGTCGGTGGAAATCTGGTTAAGGCAATCATGGTGATCAGTGCACCAATCGATGGTGCTGCACGCAAGTAACCCAAACCTTCGGGACCGACTTTTAAAATATCTTCGGCAAAGATCGGCAGTAAGGCAATGACCCCGCCAAAGAGCACGGAAACCAGATCCAGCGAAATCGCCCAAAGTACGATTTTGGTTTTCCAGATAAAGCGGAAACCATCGCCTAAACTTTCGATTAAATTATCTGTTTCGATTTTTGGAAAACTGCGTTTTTGCAGCAGGTTAATCAGGATGAAACAGATGGCCAATAGTACTGCTACGGACAGTAAGCTGGTTTCGCGACCTAAAAAAGCCAGCATAAAACCACCCAGCATAGGACCAATAATCACGCCACTTTGCCAGCCAATCGTGGTCCAGGTGGCACCATTGGCATAGAGCTCGCGTGGAATCAGGAAAGGTTTTAATGATGTGGCGGAGGGATTATAAAAACCGCGAATGGTACCCAGGCCAAAAATAACTGCGTATATGCCCCAGGATAGTGTAGTCACGCCGATCTGTCCTAGGCCATAGGCATGAAACAGCCACCATAGAACCACAGGCAAGGGCACGGCAAAGAACAGACAGATTTTCATGATGGTCTGTTTATTAAAGCGGTCGGCAAAATAGCCACCCCACAAGGACAAGGCAATAAAAGGAATTGCTTCGGCCAGACCAATCAAGCCCAGCGTCAAAGGATCTTTGGTAATCTGATACAGTGAATACGCGACAATAATTTCTTGAATTAAGATGGCGAGGGTGAGGCAGAACTGGTTGATCGTCACAATGGAAAAGTCACGATAACGCAGGGCGGCAAAAGCATCCTGTGCAGGGTTCATAGAGGTCCAGTATTCTTATGGTGTGATAATTATACTGTTGAATAGTTGATTTATTAATAAAAACATCCCGCTTTTGATAGTGAAAATAAGACGAAGAGAAGCCGATGATTGGTGGGTTATTTTTAGTATATGTGCTTTTGTTTTGAACAAAGATGCTTTAGAATATTCGCTCCCTTACCTGCAGGTCGTTTTTGCAATGGTGCAGACGTGCCGAACAGGTGTTTAAAGAGGTTGTTATGGCTAAGTTAAAAACTCGCCGTGGTGCAGCTAAACGTTTCAAAGCGACTGCAAACGGTTTCAAGCGTAAACAAGCGTTCAAACGCCACATTTTGACCAAAAAATCTGCTAAACGTATTCGTCAATTGCGCGGTTGTGTCATGGTTCACGTAAGTGACATGAATTCAGTTCGTCGTATGTGCCCATACATCTAAGGAGATTTATAAATGGCTCGTGTAAAACGTGGTGTACAGGCTCATCGCCGTCATAAAAAAATTCTTGCTCGTGCTAAAGGTTACTATGGCGCTCGCTCACGCGTTTACCGCGTTGCGTTCCAAGCAGTAATCAAAGCAGGTCAATACGCTTACCGTGACCGTCGTCAAAAGAAACGTCAATTCCGCGCTTTGTGGATTGCACGTATCAACGCTGGTGCGCGTCAAAATGGTTTGTCGTACAGCCGTATGATCGCTGGCTTGAAAAAAGCTCAAGTGATTATCGACCGTCGCGTACTTGCTGACATCGCTATGCATGACGCAGTTGCATTTGCTGCTTTAGCTTCTAAAGCTAAAGATGCATTAGCTGCTTAATCATCTTTGATGATTGAAAAAGACCGCTTTTAGCGGTCTTTTTTTATTTGGGTTTCGTCTTTTAAATTTCAGCAAAATCTACTCAATACTTTTAATCAAACTTGCGCTTTGGAAGGGTAGATAATATAAACAGGCCAATTGCAACAAATCCAATCGCCTGAATGGCGAGCATCAGTTTATGTTCTGCCGGAAGCATTGAAATTAACGTGATTAAGGCCATCAGCGGCATGATGAATACAAGAATCGTAAAACCTTTTTTATAGGGATTATTTGCCGAAACTTTTAAGCTTAGCGCTCTTAAAACATGGATCCCCATACCGATGCCCACACTTATTCCTGTAAACATGGGCGAAAGCTGCTGTACCGTAGAGCAGATATAAATGATCACACACGTTGCAATGCAGACCATCAGTTTAAGCTGACGACTACATTTGTCTGAATACCAAAACTCCAGCATTATTTTTGCTCGTCTAAGGGATCATTTTTATTCAGTAAAGATAAGGGCGAAAACAGACAAATGGCCAAAGCCATAAAACCAATGCCTTGAGCACCTGGAATAAGAATTTCACCATCCTGCATATGCATGAAAATTAGTGCCAATAACAGGGCAATTGGAATCCAGACCAATAAGCGGTAGAACAGGCCAGTCGGATTTTTTGCAGCAAAATGAATTTTGCAGTAACGGCAAATCAGGAAAATAATGCCAGTACCCATGAACATCAGGATGACATCCGGTTTTAAAGGTTCTATCCAGTACAGCACAGCTGTTGCAATAGCGATAACCATGAAGATCAGCAGTTTATGGAGGATGGAAACTTTAGGATTAAACCAAAATTCGAGCATATTCTTTTGAAAAATAGATGGGAACTGACTGCACTTTAGCATATGAGCTAGAGGGAAGCACAGATTCAGCCTACCTGTAGATTGTTTTAAATTTCTTTCTTAAGCACTTAGAGCCAGGGCGAGAGATAAAAAAAGGAGACATTTTTGTCTCCTTCATTCTCACCTTCTCCCAAAAGGAGACGGGATTTAATTTAGCTATTTTTCTGTGGACCCCAATCATAGATTTTCTTTTGATAGGCATACCACATCATCCATAGGCCAATCAAAATCATCGGTACAGTCAGGAACTGGCCTTTACTCATCCAGCCAATAAACAGCTGACCATTATCCGGTTCACGGAAGAATTCCACTACAAAACGGGCAATACCATAACCGATCAGGAACAAAGCAGAAACGGCCATACGTGGACGCGGTTTGGAACTGAACCACCATAAGACAATAAACAGGATTAAACCTTCAGCCAAAGCCTGATACAGCTGGGAGGGATGACGAACCAATTGCAATGGATCGGTAGGGAAAATCATACCTAAGGCAAAGTTTGGATCAGAGACTGGGCGGCCATACAGTTCACCACCAATGAAGTTGCCAATACGACCGAACATCAGGCCTGTCGGGACACAAGGGGCAATAAAGTCCAGTGTTTGAAACCAGGTCATCTTGTATTTCTTACACCAGAACAGCATGGCAAGCATCACACCCAGGAATCCGCCATGGAAGCTCATTCCTCCTGTCCAGACCTGAAATAACCATAGCGGATTGGCAAGAAACTGCTCAAAACCATAAAAGAATACATAGCCGACTCGACCACCCACCACAACACCTAAGGCACCATAGAAGATCAGGTCTGAAACCATGTCCGGTGTCCAGCCATCACGCTGTTTGGTTCTATAAGTTGCCAGTCCCCAGGCAAATAAAAATGCCAGTAAATACATCAGTCCATACCAGTGGACTTGTAATGGTCCCAGCGATACCGCAACCGGGTCTATATTTGGATAGGTCAGCATTCCTGTTCCTTGTGATTCTGTTTTGAACAGATTTTAGCTGAAACCAGGGAAAAATGTTGTACATTCAATGTGTAAAGATAACGGGCATGAAATATGTGTATTGTAGCTTTAGCTTGGCAGGTTTTGGATGATACTCCCTTATGTCTGATTTCCAATCGGGATGAGTTTTATCAACGTCCGAGTTCAGCATTGCATTGCTGGGAAAACAGTCCGATTATTGCCGGAAAAGACTTACAGTCGGGCGGCACATGGATGGGCATTACCGCATCAGGTCGCTGGGCAGTACTGACCAACTTCAGGGATGCGACCGATAAAACACAGTATCCAACTTCACGCGGTCATCTGATACAGGCTTTTCTGGAATCGGATTTAACCCCGATCCGCTTTGCTCAAGCTCTGGAAAAGCGGCAGCGTGATTATGCCGGGTTTAATTTATTTTTAGGTGATCAAACACAGGCGGTTTATATGAGTAACCGCGGTGAAGCACCGCAGGTATTAGCCAAAGGTGTTTATGTGGTGTCCAATGGTTTAATGACCGAGCATTGGGAAAAAACCAAACATCTACGCAAACGCTTTACCCAGGAATTTTTACCCATGCTGCAACATGCTGAGACAGCTGAAGCCGATCTGGAATTTGCAGTGTGGGATATTCTGGAAGATGAACGGAAAATTATCCCTGAGCTTTTGCCACAAACTGGCATTAGTTTCGAGATGGAAGAGTTGCTCTCATCGACCTTTATTCAAAGCCCGGTGTATGGCACACGTTGTTCCAATTTTCTACGAATGAAAAATGATACATGGCTTTGGCAGGAAAAATCCCAACAAGGGGAAACTCAAGGCAATATTATCCAGCTGCATTTACCTTTAAATGAATAAAAAAATGCCGACATGATGTCGGCATTTTTATCTTAAAGGATAGTTTAAGCTTTTGGTGCTTGAACCTGTTCCAGAGATTCGCCAGCAATTTCTTTACCGTCAGTACGGGTAATCACTAATGTTGCAGAGCGTGGGCGAGAGCCTAATACTGCTTTGCTTAGATTTAATGCGGATGGGTGGTTCGCAGGCCAGCTGTTTCCTGGATGCTGAATATTAACAAAAATGGCTTTGTAGTCAGGTGTCATGGTAACACCGGTAATTTCACAACCTTGAGGTCCTGTGAGGAAGCGACGTAGTTTGGTATTGTCTAGTTCAGCACCTGTAGGCGTTGGTAAACCAGCTGTAGTTTTAACTTGACCATCACCGACTTGACCTGGAAGTGCTGCGAGCATCATACAGTTGGTTTCATCTGTATATGAGCCATCATCTGTTTGAATCCAAAGCACACCGCGTGGGTCAAACCACATACCATCTGGGCTTGAAAAGTCATTGTCTGCGCCAAGTTTTGACAGGTTCACATCTTGAACAGAGTCTTGTTCAGCACCAAATAGGAAAATGTCCCAAGTAAAGGTCGATGCAGTAACCACATCTCCAGTTTCTTTGAAGCGGATGATGTGACCGTTAATATTACCTTTAGCGCTGCCGCCTTTATCTGCATCCGCATAGTTACGCGGGTTTGCAGAGTCTAGTGGATGGGTGGTACCACGACTGCTGTTGTTTGTTAAAGTCACATAGACTTCGCCATTTTTTGGATTGACTGCAACCCATTCAGGACGGTCCATCTTGGTTGCTCCAACTGCATCTGCTGCAAGGCGCGTATTCACCAAGACATCAGCTTGATCTGCAAACTTGTATTTTGCATAAGCTGAAATAAGTGGGTTATTGATATTTAGTTCAACCCATTCACCTGTTGATTTTTGTGTAGCTGTATCAAAGTTAAACTTAGCAACATACAGTTTGCCGCTGTTCATGTATTTGTCACCAGCGGTGTAACCACCTGTGGCATCTTTGGCATCCCAAAGGGCATCAGAAACAAACTTATAGATGTATTCGCCCTGAGAGTCATCACCCATATAAAATGCGAGTGGCTGGCCTGCAATAGCACGGCTTGCGCGACAGTCTTCGTGTGCAAAACGACCGAGTGCAGTGCGTTTAACAGGAGAGTGACTGCCGTTAAAAGGATCAATTTCAACAATCCAACCAAAGGTATTCGTTGTATTGCGGAAGTCATCTTTTGCTTCAGCACCCGATACTTTGGTTAACCAACGGTCATAGATATCCTGGATATTCAGGTCTTTAATGTCATCTGTACGTGAGTCTTCCGTGGCTTTTACCGTATGCCATTTGTATGAGCTTGCCGTAGGAATTTTGTAGCGATTCAACGCTACAATGCTATTTGCATCACGACCAATGTCATCACGAGAGAAATACTGGTTAAAGTTTTCTTCTGTGGTTAAGTAAGTGCCCCAAGGGGTATAGCCATTACCACAGTTGTTGATGGTACCTAAACCGAAGTCACCATTTGGACTAAATTTGGTTTTGACAAGGTTACTGCCTTTAACTGGACCAGCAAATTCAATACGTGATGCAGCAGTGATACGGCGGTTAAACACTGAAGCTTTATTGATGCCTACCAGTTGAGTTTTACTGTCTTTTTTCAGTTCAATGACTGAAACGCCGTGGCAGTTGATTTCACGTAATGCTTCATCTTCTGAGCGTACTGCTGCATCAATTGTATTGACTGCAGGATGTAGGATCTTTTTATCATCGACATATTCATGGTTCATAACCAACAAACCTGAATCTGATTGGTTTGCATCAAAGCGGCTATTGGTCATGCCAAAGAAGGTCATCCCATCGTGACATTCACCTGAACGACGGATAAATGAAGCACCTGCTGGAATGTTATTTTCGTCCCATTCAGCGAGTCCATCAGAAATTGGGTCACCAAGGGCATATAGAACACGTGCTTCATAGCCGTCAGGAACTGTGACTTGATCCAACACGTTTTTGTTTACAGCTTTGAACTGTAGCGAGGTAGGTGTTTGATTTTTGTCCGGTGTGACTGGGGTGGTTGGTGTTGTTGATGTTGAGTCATTATTGTCATCACTACCACAGCCTGTCAAAGAAGCGGCTAAGGTAAGCGCAACAGCTCCACCAGCAGTTTTTGTAATCAAATCACGACGTGTAATTTTTTTGTTAAATAGTTCTGAAAATTCAACGTTCCCCGAATTATTACTATCATAATCATCATTAAAAGGCATTTGCTCAGTCATAATTTTTCCTAGCGTCTTTACTGGGTTGTTTTTAGAAAGTTACACACAAGGTAAATAGTCAATATGACAGGGCAGTGAAGTTTATATGTCAAACACATGAAATGAATTAAGAGATTTCTAACCATAAAAAAAAGCAGGCGAAGTTGCCTGCTTTTTTAAATAAGGAAAGCTTAAGTTTCCGCAACTCGTTTTTGTTCAATCAGTTTTCCAAAAAATAGACCAATTTCAAATAAAAGCCACATCGGTATCGCGAGCATAATCATGGAAAGTGCATCGGGTGGGGTCACAAACATTGCAACAAAGAAACAGCCGACAATAATGAATTTTCGTTTTTCAACCAATTGTTGCGTATTCACAATGCCGATCAAAATGAGCACTAAGGTAATAATTGGAATTTCAAAAGTTAAGCCAAAGACCAAGAACAGTTTTAAACAAAAGCTGAGATAGCTGTTGATGTCTGTCATTGGGGCTACAGTGTCAGGGGAAACACTGATAAAAAAGTGCAGAATGGACGGTAGAGCAATGAAATATGCGAAAGCTACACCTGCATAAAACAAGGCAATACTACCGACCAAAAGCGGCATTGCGAGTGATTTCTCTTTTTCATATAAAGCAGGTTTTACAAAAGACCACAGCTGATAAATGATAAAAGGCATTGCCAACATCAGGGCCACAAAAAAGTTCAGCTTAAAAGGTGCCATGAAGGTTGCGGTAACATCCGTTGCAATCATAGACGAGCTAATAGGAAGTTGTGCCCGCAATGGTTCAGACAGCATTTGATAGCTTTGATTGGCAAAAGGCAATAAGCAAAAAAATAATACGATAATTAAACCCACGACTTTAAATAAATGACCACGTAAGATGATCAAATGTTTAGTAATCGGCATTTCCTCAAGCAACAGTTGCTCAGAGTTTTGCGTAGCCACAGGGCTTAAATTATCAGATTTCATACAGCCTCCCGCATCGGTTCAAATGTATTTTGAACACGGTCTAAATAAGGTGTCGAATCAGGGGATGACTTTTGTTTCACAGGTTTAACTGTTAACAATACTGGATGCTTTCGATCCACATACTGATAAGTATGGGAGATATTTTTATTATCGAGCGTGGCTATTTCTTGTTGTTGTTCATTTGCCAGAATATTTTGTTGTTGTAGGTGTTGCATCTGAGCTTGCATTTTTTGTTCAAGCTCCTGAATCCGTTTCATTTCATTTTGCATTTGCTCGCGTAATTCAGACATGCGTAGTTCACGGTCAATGTCGTTTTGCACATTGCTGATCATACGTTTTACTTTGCCATACCACTTGCCAGCAAAGCGTGCTGCTTCAGGTAGTTTCTCTGGTCCAAGAACCAAGAGTGCGATAATGCCAAACACCAAAAGCTCTGTCATGCCGATATTGAGCATTGCAAAACTCCAATGATTTAATGTTTGACGGTTGAGTTGGTCACATTGCTATTTTGATGTTCCAAGGTACGTGGTTCATTTAACTGAGCTGCCTCGGCTTCATCATCACGAATCGACTTTTTAAAGTCTTTTACAGCACCACCGACATCTTTACCTAAGTTCTTGAGTTTGGCTGTACCAAAAAGAAGAATCACAACAATTGCAAAAATGAGTACGTGCCAAATTGAAAGTCCTGCCATGTTATTTTCCTCTATTTTTGTTGTCCTTATCTCAACAGGCTTTTATGACACGGCAGTGACGCTTTTATTTCGGTTTTAAGACACAGGAAGATAGAGGGATGTGAATATGCAAAATAAGTCCATCATTAGTCTGTTTGAATACCAGCTGTGCTAGGATGGATTTTTAACAAAAAACGCTAAGCTGTACTCTCATGGCACTGATTCTTCCTTTGATTTCTTTTCTTGTTGGATATTGGGGTGTGCATGTTTTAAAGCCGATACGGCCATTATTGGCAGCTTTACTGGCCCGCATCTTTATTCCGCTGCTGATCATATACAACATGGTGTTCTATAAAGAAGGCAGTCTATGGTTGATTGGCTTCAGCTTTTTAAGTTCCATCATTTTCTTCAGTATTTTTTATTATTTTCAAAAAGATAAATTACGTGCCCTGTGTTTTAGCTACTTGAATGGTGCATGGTTAGGTCTTCCTTTTGCTTTGGCAGTCTTTGGGCCAGAAGCCAGCAGTACCATTGTGGCCTTGTATATCGGCGGTTCTTTATTTGGCAATATCTGTGCCGTGATGGCCATTAGTGAAACTCAGCAAGATACTCAGTTTATTATTAAAAATGTCCTGCTTTCACCACCTGTCATTGCTTTGACCACAGCTGCTGTTTTGTCATTCTGGGATTTCAGTCCCTTGGAGCATCATCCAGTCGTGCAATGGGCGTATCTGCTGAATAAGGTTTTGGTGACTTTTGCAGGCATGTGCGTTTTGGGCATGTGGCTCAGTAAGGTCAGGATTGGCTGGGGCGATTTGAAACGTAGTTTGTTGCTCATCAGTAGCCGTATGCTGTTGGCTATTTTATTGTGTGTTGCAGCTTATCTGCTTTTACCGATTCCGCATCAAATGCTGACCTATGCCGTGATGTTGATGTTCTTTTTATTGCCGCCCGCTGCCAATATTGTGGCACTGGAAACGCATTATCAGGGCACCGGCTATTCCGCGAAATATATTGCTTCGGGTACTGTGGCCAGTGCGATATTGATTGGAGTTTATGGAGCTATATTTCATCTTTTATTGCCCTCCCTCTAACTCCCTCCCAAAGGGAGGGAGAACACCACTCTAACATTATTGTGAATTTAGTGGACTTATTGCTCCAAACTCGCCTTAAACAACTGCATCGCCTGACCGCGATGGCTGATTTTATTTTTATCTTCTTTACTCATTTCGGCACTAGAAATACCCAGTTCAGGCAACCAGAACAGTGGGTCATAGCCAAAACCGTTTTCACCGCGCGCTGCTTCTAGCACTTCACCTTTCCAGATGCCCTGGAAAATTTGTGGCAACGGATCTTCAGCATGTTGAACCAGGGCAAGCACGCAGACAAACATGCCCTCTATAGTTTCACCTTCTTTACGAAGCGGTTTAAGTCGGGTCAAGAGTTTTTCATTGTTGGCTGCATCATTGCCATGTTCACCGGCAAAGCGTGCAGAATAAATCCCTGGTGCACCGCCCAGTACAGGAACACAAATCCCGGAATCATCGGCAATCGCCGGTTTGCCTGAAATTTTAGATGCATGACGGGCTTTAATAATGGCATTTTCAACAAAGCTCAAGCCATCTTCAATCGCATCTTCAATATTCAGTTTGCCTTGAGGAATCACTTCAACAGGTAGATTTAACTCGGCAAACATTTTTTCAAATTCGGCAATTTTTCCTTTGTTATTGCTCGCAAGTACGAGAGTTCCTTGAGATAACCAATCTTGAGATGCCATTGTTGAGCTCTTTGTATCAATAAATATGAGCTTAGTTTAACGGATTTTTAATCTGTGATTGACATCAGCAAGGCTTATTGTCAGTTTTAATCAAATAATAATAAATGCAGGAAAAATCATGATTAGAGTAGCCAAATTAAAAGATGGTGCAGAGATACAGCAGCTGATTCAACCTTATATTGCTGATTTTGCAATGAATGCAGAAGGCGAGAAGAAATTTAGTCGGGCTGCTTTAGAAGATTTATTGCAACAAGCAGCAGTTCATTATTTTGTTTATGAAAGAGCTGACAGACTGATTGCAGTGATTGCTTATAGAGAACCAGCGCACATCCTCCATTTTTTTGTAGATCGAGCTTATCAGGGGCAGGGGATTGGGCGAATGTTATGGAATCATCTGTTACAGCAATTTGAATTTGGGAATAGGCCACAATTTAGTGTCAATTCGAGTTGCTATGCTGTGCCCATCTATCAAAAATTTGGTTTTCAATGTATTTCGGATATTTGTGAATATAGCGGTTTGCGTTTTATTAAAATGATTCATATTGAATCGGAGATTACATAAAAAAGCACCCGAAGGTGCTGTATAGAATCAGCTCAATATTATTGGGCCTGAATCCATTTGTCCGCACGGTCACGCGCTTGACGAATCTGTTCTTGGCTCAAGTTGGCAGCCAAAGCGGTTTTCTTGCCTTCAGACAGTGAAATGACTTTGTTGTCGAGCATGCCATCACGGGTAGACAGTTCATACCATTGGTAAGCGCCGACATAGTTTTTCTTTTGCTCTTCCATCATGGCCAGGTTAAAGCTGGCACGGTTATCACCATGACTGGCTGCTTTTTCAAAATATTTACGTGCTAAAGCTTCGTCTTTTTTTGTGCCAATGCCATCAGCCAGCATACGACCGACATTCAATTGTGCAGCAGTCAGACCTTGATCGGCAGCGGCTTTGTACCAGGAAAAAGCTTGCTGCTCATTCTTTTGAACATCTTTACCTTGTTGATATTTAGTGCCGAGATAAAATTGTGCAGCTGCCTGACCGGCTTTGGCATATTTTGTCAAGTTATTGATATCCATAACAGAATATTGCGCAGCTTGGCTAGAAATTGAAGCTGCCGGTGCAACATATTCTGCGTGGGCTTGAATGCTAAACAGTCCAACCAATAGTGTGCTTAATAATATTTTTTTCATAGTGCGCTCACTCGATAAATAGCGACTTCACCAAACAGATTCGGGATATGTTTACTGAGTAAACTACCTTGCTGATCCCCATTTACGGCGAGTCGATTAATAATCCGGATATCATTTTCGGCACAAAGTGCTTCAAAATCACGGAAAGTACATAAATGAATATTTGGAGTGTTATACCACATATACGGTAAAGCTTCAGAAACCGGCATCATTCCTTTTAATGCCAAGAAAGAACGGGTCTTCCAATGGGCAAAGTTAGGAAAGGTGATAATCGCCTGTTTCCCCACACGCACCATATCACGCAATAATACGTCTGGTGCATCTACAGCTTGCAAAGCCTGTGCCATAACCACATAGTCAAAGGACTGGTCTGCAAAGCGGCTTAAACCGAGGTTCAAGTCTTGTTGAATAATATTTAACCCTCGACTTACCGCAATTGCAATCTTTTCCTGATCAATTTCTAGGCCGTATGCGCGAATATTGTGCTTTTTGCTCATATGGGCCAGCAGTTCACCATCGCCACAACCCAAATCCAGCACGCTGGAATCGGGTTTAATCCATTTTTCTGCCAGTTGATGATCGATACGCATTACACAGTCTCCTTAGGTGTGGCTTCGAGGTGTTCTGCACCACCTAAAAATGCACGTAATGATTTAACGTAAAGCGGGATAGGAAACAGGAATGAATCATGTCCCTGTTCTGCATCAATATCTAAGTAGCTGACAGGTTTATGGTTGCTAATCAGTGCATCGACAATTTCTTGTGAGCGCTGCGGTGTGAAACGCCAATCTGTGGTAAATGAAACCACCAGGAATTTACATTGGGTATTTGCCATGGCTTTTTTCAATGACTGCTCGTACTCACGGGATGGGTCAAAGTAGTCCAGTGCCTTGGTCATAATCAGGTAAGTGTTGGCATCAAAGTTACGGCTGAACTGTTCACCTTGATAACGCAAATAGCTTTCCACCTGGAATTCAACGTCAAAACCATACATAAATTTGCCTGACTTCAAGTCACGGCCAAATTTCTGTTTCATGGCTTCTTCAGACAGATAGGTAATATGACCGACCATACGTGCCAAAATCAGCCCGCGTTTCGGATAGCTGTCATTTTCCAGATAACGGCCATTATGGAAGTCCGGATCAGACAAAATCGACTGACGCGCCACTTCGTTAAAGGCAATATTTTGTGCCGACAGTTTTGGAGCACTGGCAATAATCACACATTTTTTTAAACGATCAGGGTAATCGACCGACCATTGCAAAGCCTGCATGCCACCCAGAGAGCCGCCAATAACGGCATACCAGACATCAATGCCCATACGGTCAGAGAGCAGGGCCTGGGTTTTGACCCAGTCACGCACGGTGACGAGCGGAAAATCCGGACCATAAGGACGATTGTCATTTTCCGGGTTCGGTGAGATCGGGCCGGTTGAACCGCTGCAACCCCCAATATTATTCAGTGCGACCACAAAGAATTTAGAGGTATCAATGGCTTTACCTGGTCCAATGCATGCATCCCACCAACCCGGTTTTTTGTCATCTTCATGATGATAACCTGCTGCATGGTGATGGCCAGACAAGGCATGACAAATCAGGATCGCATTGGATTTGTCGGCATTGAGTTCGCCATAAGTTTCGACCATGAGCTCAAAACGTGGAAGGATTCGATCACACTCGAGCTCTAACGGCTCTTCGAAAATAAACTTTTGCGGGGTAACTAGGCCCACTGAGTCAGCTGGAAAAGACACAGGAAATTTTCGCCTTAAATCTTTAGAATGAATGACAAAAGGATACCACTTGAGGGTATCCTTTCTAAAGTTTTTTATTTGATAAAGCTTATACGGCAGCAGCAATTACCTGATCGGTACTTAATACACCTTGCTCAATCAAGCGGTTGGTGCAGGCAATAATTGCTTCGATAGATGCAGTCACGATGTTGTCATGTACACCGGCACCGAATGCAGATTTACCCGTACCTTTCACTTGAAGCTCAATCAAAGCCAAGGCTTTGGCATGAGCGCCCGAGCTAATACTACGTTCTTCATAGTTCAACACGTCAATTGGTAACTGTAATGCATTCAAGATTGCCGAGATCGGACCGTTGCCTTCACCACGCAAGTGTTGGGTTTCACCATCTACTACAACATCAAGTTCAATCACCTGGTTGCCATTTTCATCCGACAATTTGTAGTTTTTGGTAGAATAATGCGCATCTTTCACTGCAACATACGTGTCTTTGAACAATGCCCAAATATCTTGTGCCGAAATTTCTTTCGCCTGTTCATCCGTCACTTGTTGCACCACTTGCGAGAATTCAATTTGCAAGCGGCGTGGCAATACCACGTTGTAGTTAGATTCCAACAAGTAAGAAATACCGCCTTTACCTGACTGTGAGTTGACACGAATCACTGCGTCATAGTCACGACCCAAGTCTTTAGGGTCGATTGGCAAGTAAGGCATATCCCAGATTTCTTCGTTTTTCTGGTATTCAAAACCTTTCTTGATGGCATCCTGATGTGAACCAGAGAATGCAGTGAACACCAAGTCGCCTGCATATGGATGGCGAGGGTGCACTGGTAAGCCAGTACATTCTTCAACTGTAGCAATAATTTCGTTGATGTTAGAGAAATCCAAGTTCGGTGCAACACCCTGGGTATACATGTTCAAGGCAATTGCCGCAACGTCAACGTTACCGGTACGTTCACCATTACCAAACACACAACCTTCAACGCGGTCTGCACCGGCCATAATGGCTAACTCAGACGCAGCGATACCACAGCCACGGTCATTGTGACAGTGTACAGAAATGATCACGCCATCACGACGTTCAATATTACGGTGCATCCATTCTACTTGATCGGCATAGACGTTTGGTGTCGACACTTCCACAGTAGCTGGCAAGTTTAAAATCACTTTGTTTTCAGGAGATGCTTCCCAAACTTCGGTCACTGCATCACAGGCCGCTTTTGCCACTTCTAATTCAGTCGCAGAGAAACATTCTGGGCTGTACTGAAAAATAAACTCAGTTTCAGGATATTGTGCTGCGTATTGTTTCACTTTTTGCGCAGCATTGATGGCTAACTGACGTGCACCTTCCACATCTACGTTCAAGACTTTTTGACGGAAAGTTGGAGAGTTGGAGTTGTAGATATGCACGATGGCACGTTTTGCACCGACCAAAGATTCGAAAGTACGCTGAATCAAATGATCACGCGCCTGAACCAATACTTCGATGTAAACGTCATCTGGAATATGACCTTCTTCAATCAATTTACGGGTGAAGTCAAAGTCAATTTGCGATGCAGAAGGGAAACCGATTTCAATATGTTTGAAACCGATTTTCACCAACATCTGGAACATTTTGAATTTTTGATCCATATCCATCGGTTCAAAAATGGCTTGGTTACCGTCACGAAGGTCGGTGCTCATCCACATTGGCGCTTTGGTAATTTCGTTATTTGGCCATTGACGGTCAGGCAAGTCTACACGTTGGTACATGCGACGATATTTTTTACTTGGATCAGCCAACATCATGAGGTAACTCCTTGTGTAGCACCGGTTGCTTAAGGTCGTGGATAACGGCAACCTACTACCGATATAGATTGTGTCTATTCTAGCAATTTACAAGTCTGACACTGAAAGACATTAGTCGAAAGTTGTAATAAAACCAATGCTTTCTTATAAGTTAGTTTTACTGCAGTTCTTGTAAATCTATAACTTAATATTAATCCACTTATTCCGAAAATATTTTTCTATTTTTGCATTCATAGAATGAATTAAGAAAATATTTTTCAGTAATTCTATCTTTTTTGGAAAATATAATCACTGTTGATGTCTTTTAGCGTGGCAGTTCCCATTAACGCCATGGTAATTTCAAATTCTTCCTTCAGTATTTTAATCACATGTGCCACGCCGAGTGCCCCCGCAGTTGCCAGACCATATATATAAGGACGACCGATGAAAACCGCTGAAGCGCCTAGCGCAATCGCTTTAAATACATCTGAACCACGGCGAATCCCGCCATCGTATAGCAGAGGAAAATCTACCGGTACCACTTTTTTAATCAGTTGTAATGCAGTAAGTGGGGGAATGCAGGTGTCTAAAACACGACCGCCATGATTAGACACAATCAGACCTTGGACGCCGTACTGAATGGCCAGCAGGGCATCATGCGGATTGACGATACCTTTTAAAATGACCGGTAATGATGTCTGCTGAACCATCCAGGCAATATCATCCCAAGTCGGGGCAATTTTCATTAAACCATTAAATACGGGATGATCCCCCTCATGCAGTTCAGGCAAGGGAATATGCGCCGGTGTATGCGGATGCTGCATGCCTTCCGGTAAATGGAAAAATACCCGTCTTTCACGGTCACGGATGCCGGTATGCGGTGAATCCACGGTAATCACTAGGGCCTTAAAATTTTGCTGCTCCGCCAGTTTTACCAAAGCAAGCGATTTTTCCCGGTCACTTTGCCAGTACAGCTGAAACCATTTGTAGGGATTTTCCTGTTTTAGGCTACGCATATCGGTATTGCTAAAGGTACTGAGTACCATATTGCTGCCGAGCACTTCTGCTGCCAGCGCCGTTGCTGCTTCAGCTTCAGGATGGAACTGTTGCTGGTGTCCAATCGGGGCCAGAAAAATCGGGTGCGGATATTGTTGCCCAAACAGCTCGCAAGTAGTATTACCTTGGGTCAGGTCCTGCAACATGCGCGGCATTAAGTGAATCTGTTGAAATTGATCCAGATTATCGCGAACGCTGACTTCATCCATGGAGCCGCCTTGCAAGTACTGCCATACCATGTCGGAAAGATGCTTTTGTGCTTCAATTTCATAATCGGCAATGGTTTGTAAATAAGCCGGAATCTGCGAGAGGGGAGCAAGGGGAACAACGGCTTTCATAGATCTCCCCATTGGCGCAATAAGTTATGGTAGTGACTGGTCAAACCTAGAATTTCTTCGCTATCACCAATCTGCTGGCGTAATTTAATAATGTTCATGTCGAGGTTAAACAGCATGCTGCGCTGCCAGTCATCTTTGACCATGCTCTGTATCCAGGTGCATGCAGCAATCCGCTTGCCTTGGGTCACCGGTTCGACCCGATGTAAACTGGTGGCCGGATAGAGTATGGCATCGCCCGCATCGAGCTTGACTTCATGACTGCCATAATTATCTTCAACAATCAGTTCACCGCCTTCATATTCATCAGGTTCAGATAAAAACACGGTGATGGAAACGTCGGTACGAATGACTTGTTGGATACTTTTGGAATATTGCACGGCATTGTCGACATGATTGCCATAATGCCCCTGATCTTGATAGCAGTTAAATAATGGGGGCAGGATATGTTTGGGTAATGCCGCCGATTTGAGCAGAATGTTTTGTTGTAATGCCTGAAGAATTTTGGCTGCAAAGGATTGATAAGCAATGCTGTTGCTATCAATTTGCAAATTATTTTTTATTTTTTGTGCCTGAAAGCCGGCACTTTGCTGACCCTGAATCCAGGCCTGACTTGCATCCAGTTGTTGACGTAATTCAGCAACCTGCTGTTTCGTTAGAATTTCAGGAATATGTAACATCATCAGCTTGATCTGCATCCCTAGAGTTAATTGGACTCAAAAATAAATAATGTAGTGCATTAGGCGGGCTGTTTTTACTTCATAGAAGAAGTGTCAACAGACTCAGGCTTCTAACACACTACACATTTATACTAAATCTGCTGAGACTTAGCGAATTACTTAAAACTTATAATTAAAGGTTAAAGCTGCTGAACGGGGTTGTCCTAATATCACACGACCGCCACCATTGTTTAGGGTGCTGATGTATTCCTTGTCTGCCAGGTTATATACATTCAGGTTCACAGAAGCATTTTTATTGAGGGTATAACCTGCCATGGCATCAAACACCACATAGTCTGGAATGTTTGGCATATTCGCCGCTGTAGTACTGTCGGTAATCACACGTTTTTGTTCGTCTACATAGCGTGCGCCTAGACCAAGTTTAAAGCCAGCAACATCATATGTAGACCATAAGCTTGCAGTCCATTCTGGAGACCAGCGAACATTGTTGGTTCGGGTAATTGCTCCTGTGGTTGCATTCACGCTGAGCTGGTCTTCTTGTTCAGTTTTCATATGGGCAACACTGGCAGACACATTCCATGCATCCGTGATTTTACCTACAGCACTAAGTTCTACACCTTTGACGTTGGTTTTACCTTGCTGAATGGATTCTTGGGTAATCGCATCTTGGGTAAACTGGTTTTCATTTTCAGTGTAATACGCAGCAGCGTTTACAGCCAGTTGATCATTGAGCAGATCCCACTTTGTGCCAATTTCATAGTGATGGGTTTCTTGCGGTTTGGCAGCAGCGCTATTAATTCCGGTTGCTGAAAGGCTAAAGTTGGCACTTCCCGGAGGCGTCAGGGATTTGGCATAAGAAGCATATACGCTACTTTTAGCTGTAGGTTTAAACAAGCCTCCCAGTTTCCAGCTGATCAAGGTGTCATTCGCACCAAAACTTGTAGGAACCAAGCTGCTGCTACCTGATGGCAGCGTCAAAGCATCATATTCAGTGTCATAATAGTCAACCCGTACTCCACCATTCAGCTGGAAGCGCTCACCAAATTTAAGCGTATCGAATAGATAGGCTGCAGCAGTATTGGTTTCACCATGAGTATAGCCACCGTTGTACATCAGTCCAGGCATTGCTTCATTGCGATCTGGATCATAAAGATTGGCCCAAGACGTTGCTACCGTAGCTTGCCCCGGCATTTGTGTGGCTAAAGTTTTTGTATGTTGTTGTTCTTTTAAGAACTCCAATCCTGCGACCACATCATGCTCAATTGCACCGGTTTTTAAATTCAGGTTCAAGGTACTCTGGTTAGCAAGAATCTTATTTTCCTGATCGACACCCTGACGTGAGCGGTTAACTTCCCAATCTTTCGGATCATTTGAACCATTGGTTCTTAAACCGGCTGAACCGGTATTTATCCCGGTTAAAACACGGTTCATACTGGTTTTACCCAAACGGGTGATGTTGGTCAGTTTGACGTTTTCAGCCAGATCACTTTCAATTTTTGCCGTGTACATGTCTGCATCGACATCTTCATGGTCATTGACGTGACCATAATAATTTTCACGGTTGACTTTAGGTGCTGAACCTAAAGCAGAATCCGCATTGTAAAAACCTTTCATGCCTATGGTCGGAATACCGCCATCTGGAATATTACGTTGACGAATATGCTGTGAATACAGATACAGGCGCGTATCGCTATCCAGGCCAAAGGCAATGGAGGGTGCTATGGCCCAGCTGTTATTTTCAATAAAATCGCGTCCTTCAACACCGCCGTCTTGACCCATGGCATTTAAACGAACCGCCACGCCATCATTAATCACCTGATTAATATCAGCAGCGAGACGTGCATGCTCTGCAGTATTGTAAGTGGCAGAAACTTCACGGCTATTTTCAGTCTGCGGCAGTTTGCTGGCCAGGTTGATATAACCTGATGCAGCACCACGACCGGCTTCCGCACCAGAAGGACCTTTGACCACTTCAATCTGTTCCAGGTTAAAGACATCACGGGTTACTGCACCCAAATCGCGGATACCATCGACATAGGTAGAAGTTTGAGTAGAAAAACCGCGCATTTGAAATGCATCGCCGGCACTGGTATTGCCATTTTCACCCAATTGTAGGGTAATTCCCGGTGTGTTTCTCAAGGCTTCAACCAACGAGGTTGCACCTTGTTCTTTTAATAATTCTTTTTTAATGACTGAAATGGTTTGAGGGGTATCGACCAGCGGCTGAGTATATTTTGGGGAACTGACAGTCTCGGCTTTATATTTATTTTCCGCTTTAGATTCCACGGTAATGGTTGGGAGTTGGGTTACACCATTATTACTCGTTGCTGCATGAGTCATGAGGGGGAAAGATGCAGCTAATGCAACCAGTTGAGCGTTTCTGTTGTGCTTGCGGCTTTTGATTTGTGCCATGGTCGGTTATCCCTAGTTTTGTATTTGACAGAAGTCCACTACTGTTTTGCAACTTTTGAGGTCAGCAATCTGGAACTAAAAGTGGAGATATTGTTAGGGTGTGTAACAATGATGCGAATTTTAATGATAATTATTATCATTAACAATAGTGATAATTGTTGGATGTTCAATAAAATGGATGGAAATATTGTTTAATTCAAGATTATTAATTAGATAAAACAATCATACTAAAAGAGAAAAACGATAGTGTTGAAGTTGAATTTGACTAAAAGATAAAATTATTAAAAATTAAAATACTTGTAAGTAATTGATTAGGCTGACTGATATAAAGTTTCAGCAGCCTTTTGTATTTTATTAGGTTAGAAAATTAGAGTTCGGCCCATTTACGCATTAAATTATGATAAAGACTGGTCAGTTTAATCACTTCATCATGTTGATCACCCAGCTGCATGCGCAGGTTTTGAATCGACTGATCTAGATTAAACAGCATGTGGCGTTCTGCATCATCACGAACCATGCTTTGTACCCAAAAAAATGAAGCGAAACGGCAACCCGAAGTCACTGGAGTGACTTCATGCACACTGGTTGACGGGTAGAGGATCATATCGCCTGCAGGAAGCTTAACTTCATGGTAACCATAAGTGTCTTCTACGACTAAATCACCACCTTCATATTCTTCTGGTTCACTCAAAAAAACCGTACAAGACAAATCTGTTCGTAAGCGCTCGTTGGTGCCACGGATACGACGGATGGAATTGTCGACATGGAAACCAAAGGCTTCATTGTTTTCATAACGGTTAAACAATGGGGGAATGATGTCTAAAGGAATGGCTGCAGATAAAAATAAGGGATGCTGCCCCAAAGACTCTAAAATAATCGTGCCTAAGTGCTGAGTCAGCGGCAGATCTTCGGGCAGTTGTTGATTTTTTTTAACGGTGGCAGAAAGTGTACCCGCAGTGACTTTACCATTGACCCATTCAATTTTATTCATTTCTTCACGGAAATATTGAACTTGTTCTTTAGTGAGGACATTAGGAATATGATGGATCACGGCAATACACCTTTGGAAGAATGAAATCTTGTAGCTATAAAAATAGCCTCATTATGAGGCTATTTAAACTCAAATCCCATAAATAAATTATGGGATTTTGAAATGGATTTTAGTATTTGAAGTTTAGTGACAATACTGCGCTACGACCTTCTGCTTCAGTTGCATAGTGAGATGCATATGCTTTAGTGAAATAGCGTTCATCAGACAGGTTATTGACGTTCAATTGAAGGTCAATGTTTTCGTTTACGTTGTAACGTGCCATTGCGTCATAACGCACATAACCTGGAACATATTTGGTATTAGCTAAGTCGCCATAGACCTTGTCCATAGCGGTTGCACCAGCACCAAGTTGAAGTTGTGGAAGAACCTGATATGTTGTCCAAAGTGTAGCGCTGTTTTTAGGAACGTTAGGCATTTGGTTGCCGTTAAATACAGTTTGGTCAGTACAGGTTGTACCGCGACAGCTTACGCCATTCTTAGTCGCCTCACTGTCTAAATAGGTATAGCCTGCGCTGATATCCCATTTATCGGTAATTTTACCGTTCAAGCCAAGCTCAATACCGTCAACTTTGCTCTCACCGATATTGCTATAAGTAGTAGGACTCAACTGAATACGAGCATTTTGCTTTTCAGTACGGAAAATAGCGGCAGTTAAATTCAAGCGATCTTGTAAAAGATCCCATTTGGTACCAATTTCGAAAGTTTGGCTTTCTTCAGGATCCAAGTTGCTATAATTTGCACCAATGCCTTCAGAACCGTCACCAGCATCTACACCAACAGGGTTTGCAGATGTTGCATAGCTGGCATAGATTGAAGCATTTTCTACAGGTTTAAAAGTAAGGCCTGCTTGATAAGTAAAGAAGTCAGTATCACTTTCTGTTGTTACTTGGTCGCCAGCTTGAGCTGTAGGGGTTGTTGCAGTCACAGCACTATTTAGTGCGCCATAGGTCATGGTTTGCTCTGTATCAAACTTATCCCAACGCACGCCCAAATCTAAAATCCATTGTGGATTGAATTCAATGCTGTCTAAGAAGTAAACAGAAGTAGATTTGGTTTGTGTATTGTATTGGTCTGCACCTTCAGTACTGATACTTCCAGTCCATGGCCCACGATTAGGATTTTGAACAGACGTACACCAGCCAGAAGCAATATCGGCAGGGGTGCATTTGTTATGCGCTGAACCTGTGGCAGATAAGCCATCAATAATATATTGGGTACGGTCAGTTTCTTGATCTGAATATTCAGCACCTAAGTTAAAACTATGCTTGAGCGCACCAGTATTGAATTTACCGGTTAATGCTAATTGGTCGGTAAAGGTATCTGTATCGGCAACACGAGAGTTTACACGTGCCCATACATTACCGGTTTTATAAATGTTCCCTTGAGAATCATCTGGGTTGGTCCACAGATAATCATTTTTAGAGTTGTTATAAACAGCTGTATTTGAAATGGTTAGATTGTCAGTCAGGTCATGTTCTAACTTGATTGTTCCGATTTGGTTTTCTTGTTTTTGGAAATCACGGTCTTCCCAGCCGTAGTAAATGCCTTGTTTGACATCAATTGGTTTTCCTGAATATTGGGAATATCCAGTTGGGTTATTGTATGGTACGCCTGAATCAGGGGTATCATCTGTTTTTAAGTAGTAATAGCTTAAAGTCGCACGAGTAGCAGTATCCAGGCCAAAAGTAATACTTGGCGCAATACCGGCACGTTTGTATTCAGTACCATCAGCTTGGCCGGCTTTTTCATTGTGGTGGCCCATTACCGCAACACGAGCCGCAATACCATTACCAAAATCTTTGTTACCGTCTAAAGTAATACGTTGGTAATTATCGGTACCTGCACCAATAGAACCTTCTAATGAGTCACCTTTTTTCGCAACTTTAGAAATCATGTTGATGCTACCACCAGTCGTACCTGCACCGCCCATCGCAGATGCAGAACCTTTAGTTACCTCAACCTGTTCTACTGCAAACATTTCACGGTTTTGTGAAGTCGCGTTGCGCACGCCATCCACATACATCGAACTTTCAGAGTTATAACCACGAATAAATGGACGGTCGCCATTCGGGTTACCACCTTCACCGGCCCCTAAAGTAATACCGGGTACTGTACGCAAAGCATCGCTTAAAGTTGTAACTTGAGTATCTTCAATCAATTGCTTTGAAATTACAGAAACTGATTTAGGCGTATCAAGCAAAGGAGCAACGAACTTGGAGCTGGCAGATTTATCTACTTTTAGACCTTGTTCAGCTTCTGCTTGAGAATGAATAGTTTCAAGTTGAGAAACTTGATCTTGTGCAATTGCATTCGCTGCCATCACTGAAAGTGAAGACACAATCGCAGAAGATACGATTTTTTTTCGTGTTTTAATGAAGGCCATTTTGAACTCAAAAAGGATACTGTGAAAATGTATGAGAATAATAATGATTCTTATTTTTTATCACTATTAAGTTAGATTGGAATTGACGATTCTTAAGATGAACTAAAACGGGATATTAAATGAAATAATGTAACACTTTGTAATTAAGTATTTGATTTTATTTTAATATAGAAAAACCCTGCATAAGTAGGGTTTTTAATGGGGATTTTAAATATTAGAACTTAAAGGTGGTGCTTAACTGAACACGACGGCCTTCTTGGGTGTTGCTATAACGGTTGTAATAACTTGCATCAATCAGTTCATGGTCATTAAAGTCTTTATCAAATACATTATATAAGGCAACACCAAGGTCCCAGTTGTCATTTACGGTAAAGTTGGAACCAACATGCAGCAATGCATAACTTTTAAAATCACCTAAGACATCATAAACTTTTTGATTTGCAGCAGTTAAGTTCTCATAAGTTGAGGTGAAGCGTGCGCGCTCGCTACGGTATTCACCTCGTGCCCATAACTGAATATTGTCATCGGCTTGCCATTTTAATGAGGCATTTACAATGTGCTTAGGAGTATCATTCAGAGGTGGGTTACCGAGTTTAGAGTCCTTAATTTCAGTTTCGGTCCAGGTGTAATTAACACCTAATTTCCAAGCTGGTATAAATTCCCAGTTAAAGCCTGTTTCGATTCCATAGACTTCCGCTTTTTCGGCATTGGTAGGACGGGCAACGTTCCATGAATCGGGAAGTATTTGTCCTCGGCTCTGATAATAATCCATGATCCAAGGTGTACCAATGGATGCCATAAACTCTTCACAAGCAGCTTTACTGGTATTGGTGTTACATCTTTGTTCAACATTACCTGTAACGATTTTGTCTTCAATCTGACTATAAAAGGCCGTGATATTGGCATCAAAATTAGAATTGTTATTAAAATAAGTCCCAATTTCAAAGTTATTACTGGTTTCAGGTTTTAAATCAGGATTACCAAAAACAGGGTTACGACCTTGACCGCCTACATTGTAAATGCCATTGGTGAGTCGCTCTAAACGAGGTGCTTTATAACCTTCAGAATAGCCACCTTTAAAGGTCCAGTTATCATTTGTATTCCAGACCAAATAAGCGCGTGGCGTCCAAAAATCGCCAAATGTGCTGTGATCATCAAAACGTAAACCGAGAGTTAAAGCCAAGCTGTCTGTAAGTGACCAGGTATCTTCAGCAAATAAACCCAGTTGATCAAATGACACTTCTTTATTAACACGTAAACCATCTTTAATGCTGGCATCCCACCATTGACCACCCAGGGTAATATTGTGTCCATTGAAATGTTGCGTGGTAAATTTGCTATCAAAAATGGTGTCTTCACTTTCTAGCAGTCGCGGTGTCACGGCTTGTGATAGACCTTGTGCACGGGAAGGAATTAATCGGCCAACCGTTTCCGTTTGTGTATTACTGATACTTGAGTCCAAAGTCCCAACATTGGTTCTCCAGGTATGTGCAAGAATCATTTTTTCACGATTATATTCTTGCGAAGAGTTGTAACCGCCATTTGCACCTAGAGTACCGAGCTGACCATTACTGTTGTCATACCACTGTTCGGTCTGTTCATATTCTGCAGAAATATCATGATGATCGGTAGGGGTTAAAGTAAGGCGAATCCCAATAGTTTCCAAATCAGACTTTGTCGGGCTATTTCCTTGAGTTAATTCGGTATCTGAATTGGCATCTGGGATTAAGTGCGATTGATCCCGTTCTGCTTTACGACCACGTAGCTGAATACCCAGTAAATTCTGAATCAGGGGACCGGTGACATATGCATCTACAGCGCGCTGATTACCAAAGTCAGAGGAATTAGGGTTAAGTGTACCTTCAAGTGTTACCGCACCCGTCCATTCAGGTGAAACCTTTTTAGTAATAATATTGACTACACCGCCAATCGCATCAGAACCATAAAGCGTAGATGCAGGACCACGAATCACTTCAATCCTCTCGATTGCGGAAACGGGGGGAATAAAACTATTGTTAGATTCACCAAATCCATTGGGTGCAATATCGCCAGTACTATTTTGTCTGCGGCCATCAATTAATACTAAGGTGTATTCTGAGTCCATTCCGCGAATACGAATGTTTAAACCACCAGTTTTACCCGCTGTTGGACTAATATCTACACCTTCCACATCCACTAAAGCATCTGCAATAGAAGTAATTCTTTTATTTTTCAAATCTTCTGCGGTGATGACTGTAATCGATGCAGGCGCATCTTTTAGTTTTTGTTCATAGCCTGCAGCCGATACCACAAGAGTTGAAAGCTGATGGGGAGCAGATTCTGTTTCAGTATTTGCAAAAACGGAAGAGGAGGTAATTCCTAGAATAGCAAGGCCAAGCGGGCGTAGATTGAACTGACTCATAAAATAGAATTCCAAAGATGGACGAGATAAATAACTGAAAATAAATAAGATAAAAACAAACACGCTAATAATAATGATAAAGATTATTATTTGCAATAAAAAATATACAAAAGTGTTAAAAAGGAATAAAAAGAGGGGATTTTTTTACATAAAATTTAAATTTAATCGCAGAACAACACAAAAATAGTGGTTAATTCATCCTGCTTTGTATATCTTCCAATGTTGTCATATAATATGGCACTTTAAAAAATTGCAATTACTATTTCTATATCGAGGAAGCCATGCAAGTAACTTCTGAAGCGGTTTCGGGCGTTGCCCGTCGTTTAAATGTATCTGTACCGACGAGCCGTGTGAACGAGCAATTTGAAGCCCGTTTAAAACGCACTGCTAAAACTGTGAAGATCAACGGCTTCCGTCCAGGTAAAGTGCCTTTAAATGTTGTACGTCGTGAATATGGCGCAAGCATTTATCAAGAAGTTGTGAACGATGTAATTCGTGACACAGTATTCGAAGCGATTCAACAAGAGAAAATCAATGCAGTTGGCATGCCAAACATTGAAAAAGTTGAAAACAAAGAAGACGCTCTTGTTTATGAAGCAACTGTAGAAGTTTATCCAGAAGTTGAAGTTAAATTTGACGGTCTAGAAGTTGAACGTAAAGCAACTGAAGTGAACGACAAAGACGTTGATCAAATGATCGAGAACCTTCAAAAGCAACGTGCTTCTTGGACTGAAACGAAAGGCATGGCTAAAAAAGACATGCAAGTAACTTTCGATTTCGAAGGTACTGTAGACGGTGAAAAATTTGAAGGCGGTGCTGCTGAAGACTTTAAACTGGTTCTAGGTTCTGGTCGTATGATTCCTGGCTTCGAAGACGGTATCGTTGGTATGAAGAAAGGCGAAGAGAAAGTAATTGATGTTACTTTCCCTGAAGACTACCAGGCTGAAAACCTTGCTGGTAAAGCTGCTCAATTCAAAATCACTGTGAAGCTAGTTGAAAAACAAAAACTTCCAGAAGTTGATGCTGAATTCTTGAAAATCTTCGGTCTAACTGAAGAAGAAGGCGTTGAAAAATTAAAAGCTGACGTTCGTAAAAACATGGAACGTGAAGTGAAAAACGGTCTTCGTAACCAAGTGAAAGGCGCAACTTTCGATGCACTTGTAGCTGCAAACGAAGTTGACGTTCCTGCTTCTATGTTGTCTCAAGAAATTGACCGTCAACGTCAACAAATGATTCAACAGTTCACTCAACAGTTTGGTGCTCAAGGTGCGAAAGCATTTGACAGCAGCATGCTTCCAGATGAGTTGTTCAAAGAACAAGCTGAAAAATCTGTAAAACTTGGCGTATTGGTAAGCAAAGTTTTAGCGGACGCTAAAATTGAAGTTGATGCTGCTCGCGTTGAAGCTTACATCGAAGACATGGCTTCTTCTTACGAAGACCCAACTGAAGTGATTGAATACTTCAAAAATGACAAACAGCAACGTGCTCAAATCGAAGCTGTTGTGTTAGAAGATCAAGTGGTTGATCACATCTTGGCATCTGCTAAAGTGACTGACAAAAAAGTAAGCTATGAAGACTTATTGAAAGAGCAACAAGCTCGTCAACAAGGCTAAGCTTAGCTGACCGAAAAAAGGCGCATCATGCGCCTTTTTTTATGTACAGGCTTATCTTGAACATGTCCTGAATTCACAATGCTTATATAAAAAATATCTGTTATTTAATTGGGAATATTTTGCATTTTCGGCAATTATCCCTCATATTGTGACTATGAGTTGAGTAACAAAAATTTAGGAATAAATAACGTATGTATGTTCCAACAATTGATAACGCTTTAGTGCCAGTGGTAGTAGAACAGTCTTCTCGTGGTGAGCGTTCTTTCGATATTTTTTCACGTCTTTTGCGTGAACGCGTCATCTTTTTAACCGGTGAAGTTGAAGACAACATGGCAAATTTAATTGTTGCGCAAATGTTGTTTTTAGAAGCAGAGAACCCAGATAAAGATATACACCTCTATATTAATTCACCAGGTGGTTCAGTGACTGCAGGTATGGCGATTTACGATACTATGCAATTCATTAAACCTGATGTCGTGACTTATTGTATGGGACAAGCAGCCTCTATGGGTGCATTCCTGCTCAATGCAGGGGCTAAGGGTAAACGTTATTGCTTGGAAAATGCACGTGTGATGATTCACCAGCCACTCGGTGGTTTCCGTGGTCAGGCATCGGATATTGAAATTCATGCGCGTGAAATTCTATTCATTAAAGAACGTTTAAACCGTTTAATGGCAGAGCATAGTGGTCAAGACTATGAAACTGTTGCCAGAGATACAGACCGTGACAACTTTATGACAGCACAGGCTGCTAAAGAATACGGTCTCGTGGATGAAGTGTTAAGCAAACGTCCATAATTTTCAGATTTTTATATTGGAGTGAATATGTCCGACCATCCTCAAGGACAAAAGCATTGTTCATTTTGCGGTAAAACGCAGTCTGAAGTCGGGAAACTGATTGCAGGTGAGGACGCTTACATCTGTAATGAGTGCGTGGACGTATGCTTAGATTTAGTCCAAACCAGCCAGCAAGTTGAATCTGGCGATTGGGCAAGTAAGCCTTTGCCAAAGCCACACGAAATTCGTGCTGCACTTGATCAATATGTGATTGGTCAGGATGTGGCCAAGAAAACGCTTTCAGTTGCGGTCTATAATCATTACAAGCGCCTCAAAGTCACTCATTCAGGGCATAAACCTGATAATGCTGTTGAACTGGCAAAAAGTAATATTCTTTTGGTTGGGCCAACAGGTTCAGGTAAAACCTTACTTGCACAGACTTTAGCGCGTTTGCTTGATGTTCCATTTGCCATGGCAGATGCAACTACGCTTACTGAAGCAGGTTATGTCGGTGAAGATGTGGAAAACATCGTACAGAAGCTGCTGCAAAAAGCCGATTATGATGTAGAAAAAGCGCAAAAAGGGATTATCTATATCGACGAGATCGACAAGATTACCCGTAAATCTGAAAACCCGTCTATTACCCGTGATGTATCCGGTGAAGGTGTTCAGCAGGCGCTGTTAAAAATGATCGAAGGTACGGTTGCTTCCATTCCTCCGCAAGGTGGTCGTAAGCATCCGCAGCAAGAGTTTATTCAGATTGATACCTCGAATATCCTGTTTATCTGTGGCGGTGCATTCTCTGGTCTAGAGAAAATCGTGCAGCAGCGTCAGGAAAAAGGCGGGATCGGTTTCACTGCAGAAGTGAAGAACAAAGACGAAACCCGAAAATTATCTGATTTGTTCCGTCAAGTTGAAGCAACTGACCTGGTGAAATTTGGTCTGATTCCAGAATTTATTGGTCGTCTGCCAGTCATTGCGACTTTGGATGAGCTGGATGAAGAAGCATTGATGCAGATTCTGACTGAACCGAAGAATGCCTTAACCCGTCAATATCAATATTTATTTGATATGGAAAATGTGGATCTGGTGTTTGAAGATTCAGCACTGCGTGCCGTTGCGAAGAAAGCTTTGGAACGTAATACCGGTGCACGTGGTTTGCGTTCAATCCTGGAAAATGCGTTACTTGAAACTATGTATGATTTACCAAGCAGTACCGATATCGGGACTGTGATTGTGAATGATGCGGTGATTTCTGGTGAAGCAAAACCAGTGTTAAAAGCAGAACGCCAGCCTAAATCAGAGACTGAAAATGCTGCTAAAGTAGATTTGAAAGTTGTAAATTCTAAATCTGCTTAATTCGCTATTCGTCAGAAACGTGCGGAAAACTTGTATTTTCGCACGTTTTTTATTTCAAAAAATAAAACGCAATGTTAATCTCAATGACTAGGCGTGGATGCCTAAATAAAATCAATATATAGCGAACAATGAAGTGCTTAATTTAGTTTAGTACAAAAATAAAAAATACGCGGTGAGGGAAAATCATGCGTGGAGTCTGTATTGCAGTCTGTGCAAGCTTTATTTTATTGGGATGTCATGGCAAATCTGCTATGGAACACACTCAAGCGACAGCAACCTTAAAACCTGTAGATACTGAACATGAACCGGGATTGCTGGAACAGTACCGTTTCGGTATGTTTACCATTGGTGCTTGGGTCAATCAAAAAATAGGCCAGCGCTTTCAGCCAGTTCAAGCTCAAAATGATCAGGCGGCCATTGTGTATTTATACCGTCCTGACAGTAAGTGGAACCGTCAGGAAATTGTGGCTTCCAGCTTGTTTATCAATAGTGAACGTATTCCAAGTTTATTAAACAATCATTATTACTGGGTTGAATTGCCGGCAGGAACGTATCGCATATCAACCAGCCGCCCTGTAGGTGTACAACATTTCCAAAAGCCCAAATATCTGGATTTTAATGTACAGGCGGGGCAATCTTATTTTATTAAATATGATGAAGAAAATTTAACCACCCGTCGTGAAATTTCTGGGCCTTTAATCTTGATGCCGGAAAAAACTGGTTTAAATGAAATTGCCTATACTCAACTCAAGTCAGAAAGTTATAACTTTGTTGCACTAGATCAAAATAGCGGGAAGGTACGTAAGAAAGCGCAAAAACTGAAACCTGCAAAATATGATCCGGCAGAAGATGTACAGCTGACCAAACCGTTTAAATTGTGGAATCCTTTAACCTGGTAAAGAAAGAATACTGGATGTGTGAAATAGACTTTAATAAGTAGTTTAGAGCAAACAAGTTATTCATCTTAAAATAAAAAAGCACCCTAATGGGTGCTTTTTTTAGCTTGGAATGATTAGTTCGCAGCAGCGTCAACTACTGGAATTTTACCAATTTTTGCTTGCCAGATTTTTGGAGCAGTCGCGTGAATTGAAGTACCGTTCACATCTACAGCTACAGAAACAGGCATGTCTTTAACGACAAATTTGTAGATTGCTTCCATACCCAAGTCAGCAAAGGCAACAACTTCAGCTTCGCGAATTGCTTTTGATACTAAGTAAGCAGCACCACCGACAGCCATCAAGTAAGTTGCTTTGTTGTCTTTAATCGCTTCAACAGCAGCAGGACCACGATCAGCTTTACCAATCATGCCGTACAAGCCAGTTGCTTCAAGCACTTGGCGAGTGAATTTGTCCATACGTGTAGCTGTTGTAGGACCAGCAGGACCAACAACTTCATCACCTACAGGATCAACTGGGCCAACGTAGTAAATGAATTTACCTTTAAGGTCTACAGGGAGTTCTTCACCTTTGTTCAACATATCAACCATACGTTTGTGAGCAGCGTCACGACCTGTATAGATTGTACCGTTAAGAAGAAGCGTATCACCTGGTTGCCAAGAGTTCATTTCTTCTTGTGTGATGTTGTCTAGGTCAACACGTTTAGAAGTTGATGAATCCCAAGTTACAGCAGGGTAGTCTTCAAGGCGAGGTGCTTGAATGTGAGCAACACCTGAACCATCTAATTGGAAATGTGCGTGACGAGTTGCAGCACAGTTCGGAATCATACCAACTGGTTTGCCCGCAGCGTGACATGGGTAATCTTTGATTTTGATATCAAGAACAGTAGTTAAACCGCCAAGACCTTGAGCACCAATACCTAAAGCATTTACTTTTTCGAAGATCTCGATACGGAGCTCTTCCATTTTGCTTTGTGGACCACGGCGAAGTAATTCGTCCATGTTGATTTCTTCCATCAATGCTTCTTTTGCAAGCATCATGGCTTTTTCAGCAGTACCACCAATACCGATACCGAGCATACCAGGAGGACACCAGCCTGCACCCATCGTTGGAACAGTTTTAAGTACCCAATCCACGATTGAGTCAGATGGATTTAACATGGCAAGTTTAGATTTGTTTTCTGAACCACCACCCTTAGCAGCAACAGTAATGTCGACTTTGTTACCCGGTACGAGTTTGTAGTGGATCACAGCAGGCGTGTTGTCTTTGGTATTTTTACGGCCAAATGCAGGATCTGCTAAAACTGATGCGCGAAGAATGTTGGAATTTTCAAGATAACCTTGACGTACACCTTCATTGATTGCATCGTCCAGGCTCATGGTTAAATCAAATTTAACGTCTAAACCAACTTCAAGAAATACGTTAACAATCCCGGTATCTTGACAGATAGGACGATGGCCTTCTGCACACATACGAGAGTTAATTAAGATTTGTGCAATAGCATCTTTTGCGGCTTTGTTCTCTTCACGATCATAAGCACGGCTCATCGCCTGGATGAAGTCTTGTGGATGATAGTAAGAAATGAACTGAAGCGCATCTTTTACCGATGTGATCAAGTCATCTTGCTTGATAATAGTTGTCATATCAAATATCTCTTGAGCGGGCTGTTAGCTAGCGGGCTAAATTATAAGATAAAAAGCAAGTTTTGTGGGCATTTTGATTGCTTTTTGGCCGAAAGTTTAATGGTAAATTTCAGCTCAAGTGAGCGGTCATTTTTATGGGAATTTCTGTCATAAATATGACAAAGGGTAATCAACATTCCGGGTAAATATGACATTTAAAGCATGGATTAAAATATTTTAAATTTTTGAAAAATATAATTTATTTTTGCTGTTTTAAGCAGGGTTAAATATGAAAAGGTTATCATAAAATTTTCACATAATGAGCGCATCAAATTTAATCTGTTAAATATATGCTGACTTCAATCCTGCCTGCCGTTGATTTTTCTTTATCTCATACCATGATAATGTTTTACGGTCAGCAAGAGGATCGGACATAGGGTTTATCGTTTTTGCTTTAAATTTTATCCAAATAAAAACATTCTAAATCTTCAAATCTACTTATACTGTTAACGTTCAGCTTTAAAAGAGCCAGCTCATGAAAAATCAATCTGAGTTTGCGAAAAATATTATTAAAATCTATAAAAAACATGCATATGCATGGATCGAATTACGCGGTCAGTTTCTGTATGAAAAAGCGTGGCTTAATCATTTCCTTTCACTGATTCCTGAGCATGCTCAAATACTGGATTTAGGCTGTGGCTCGGGCAAGCCGGTTGCGGCATATCTGCTTGAGCAGGGACATTCTGTAGTCGGGGTGGACAGTTCTGATGCCATGATTGAAATGGCAAAGCACCATTTTCCTGCACAGCGTTGGATTGAGGCAGATATGCGTCAGATAGAAGTAGAACAAACGTTTCAGGGTATTTTAGCGTGGGACAGTTTTTTTCATTTGACTCAAGATGATCAGCGCAAGATGTTTGCTCAGTTTTCTAACTTAGCTGAAACAGGTACAGCTTTGATGTTCACCAGTGGGCCAAGCCATGGAGAAGTGATAGGGGATATGTTTGGTGATGCACTGTATCATGCCAGTTTGTCGCAGGATGAATATCGACAATTATTAACAGATCATGGTTTTGAAGTGGTGAAAATGGTTTTGGAAGATCCCGACTGTGCTGGGCATACAGTGTGGCTGGCAAAAAAGTTTTGATGATAAGTTCTAAATAAAAAGTGGGATTTTGATTAAATAAAGGGTAGAGCACAAGGATTAATGTAAAAAGCCCATTCGAGGGGGAATGGGCTTTTTACGACACTCTATCTTAATGATTTTATATGACAAATTAATTACATTTTGTTTAAGTTGTATTATGTTAATTGTAGATAAATTAATAATCATCTAATACGCAAGATCTAATAGGTGCTGTGCTACGCATTCACTTTTGTTTAGAAGAGTTTTTAAATATCTAGTGTAATAAAATTACGAATAATTTAGATTTTTTGATTTTGGGTTTATAAGATTTGATAAAAAATTAGGCTTATCAGAAGATTTAGCAGCTGTTTTTAAGTTATTTAATAATATAAAAAATAAGTATGCTCATGATACTTCAGAAAAAATTACTGATGATCAGTTAAATGATATTAGAGTAAAAATTGATGCTTTACTGAATTTTGTATCATTCCAAATACCTAAATGTGATAACCCAACCTTTGAAGCATGTATTGGGGATAAAATTTTGTCTTGGAATGGGGGAGTGATAACCACTAAGGATAAAATGGTTTTTCTATATTTTGTTTTCTCAATGAAAATTTTAGGAATTTATAATTCTGAATTTAGAAAAAAGAAATATAGTTTTTACTTATACTCGTTAAATAGAAAACTATTTTTTATTCATAAATATACGTGATTTCCCTCCCCAATAGGGTGATATGAAATCCACATAAAAAAACCACCCGATTTTTCAATCAGATGGTTTGGAAAACTTGAATTTAAAAATTATTGAGCAGCTTGTTGCTCAGCCTGAATCGCAGTCAATGCAATCGTGAATACGATATCATCCACCAAAGCACCGCGTGACAGGTCGTTCACAGGTTTGTTCAAGCCTTGTAGCATTGGACCAACACTAACGACATTGGCAGAACGTTGTACAGCTTTATAGGTGGTGTTACCTGTATTCAAGTCAGGGAAGATGAACACATTCGCACGACCCGCAACTTCAGAGTTCGGTGCTTTAGAGCGACCAACGCTTTCAACCGATGCTGCATCATATTGCAATGGACCATCAATCAGTAAGTCTGGACGGCGTTGCTTGGCAATTTCAGTCGCTTTTGCAACTTTTTCTACATCTGCGCCTGCACCCGAAGTACCGGTTGAATAAGAAATCATGGCAATGCGTGGGTCAATACCAAAGGCTTTTGCCGAATCTGCAGACTGAATTGCAATTTCTGCCAGTTGTTCTGCATCTGGGTCTGGATTGATTGCACAGTCACCGTAGACATAAACTTCATCCGGCAACAGCATAAAGAATACAGAAGATACCAGTGAGTAATCCGGCGCTGTCTTAATTAACTGGAATGCAGGACGAACCGTATTGGCAGTGGTATGTACCGCACCAGAAACCAGCCCATCAACCTGATCAAGAGCAAGCATCATGGTACCTAATACAACGGTATCTTGTAATTGCTCACGCGCTTGCAACTCGTTGAGTTTGCCTTTACGTAGCTCGACCATTTTCTGGACATAATTTTCGCGAATCAGGTCTGGATCCAGAATTTCCAAGTCATGAGGCAACTCAATTCCACGTGCTTTTGCCACTTCAACCACAGCTTCAGGTTTTGCCAGCAGAATGCAGTGGGCAATCCCGCGAGACTGGCAGATTGCAGCAGCCTGAATGGTGCGTGGTTCATCGCCTTCAGGAAGGACAATACGCTTTTTCGCCGCAATTGATTTTTGCACCAGTTCATGACGGAATGCAGAAGGGGATAAACGTGGTTTATGTGCACCGCTAATTAACTGCGTTAACCAGTCGGCATTGATGTGGCTAGCCACGAAACGGGTCACTTGCTCGGCACGTTCAGTATCGTCTACCGGAATTTCATTGCTGAGATTCAACAACTGTTGAGTTGTTTCAAAAGTGCTCAATTTAGTGTGCAAAATTGGCAGGCCATTTTTAATCGCGGTTTGACAGAAGTCTAAAGTTTGCTGATTAGGAACCTGATGTTCCGTTAATACCAAACCTGCAAGTGGAATTCCATTGCTGCTAGCTAAGCTACTCGCAAGAAGGACATCTACACGGTCAGAACCACTGATGATCAGCTCACCTGCCACGAATTTATGCATTTCGTGTTCAATATTGGAGGCAATCAGGCTGCTGTGTAACACGCGACGCTGTGCAGCTTCACCCTGGTTAATCCATTCTGCTGAAATATGCGCAGCCAGGTCAGACATGCGTGGCACACTCAAGGTATTGCTGAACGGGACTAAACCAATCACTGGCATGCAGTCTTTGCCAATTTGCGGATGGGTTGCTTGAATCGCACTAACGAACCGGTTGGTATCACTAATTAAACGGATGCTCGGATCGAGTGTTACAGGAATTTGGGCAGAACCTTCAGGTAAGCCTTTGGTACGCATGAACAATACGCCCGCAGTGCGTTCACAAGTCGCTCCACCAAAGAAACGTAATTGATTGTCAACTTTGGCTGCCGTTTTTGCAGCATCGTTAATGTCGGCATTGCTGACAATAATCACTTTGGCATCGAGTGCTTTAGCCAGAGTGGCATTGAGCTCTATTGCAAAAGGATCGCGTCCATTTGGCAATACGCCTTCAACAATAATGACATCGTGATGTTTTGAAATTTCACGGTGTAAACGTACCGCATCTTCAAGCAGTTCGTCATTTTCATCATTTTTTAAACGTTCAGTCAGTGCCGCATAAGAAATAGGCTCAACGGTTTCATGCTTGAACAGGTGGCGATAAAGCGCGGTAGTACGGTCTGCTTCAGGCTGTAATTCTTGTGAAAAAGGTTTCAGAAAACCAGCTTTTATGCCTTGGCATTCCAAAGCATAGATTAAGCCTAGGCCAGCCGAAGTTAAGCCTACACCTTCTCCAGTTGGCACGAGTAAAATTGTTTTCATAGTTCGATTCTAAATAAAAGGATGAATGATGGCAGTGTAAAATGTACGGTGACTTAAGCCACCGTTACATCCGCTTCAGACTTTTTTACCGTTGCTTGACTCACCTCGCCTTGTACAACGTGCGCAGTTTCTTTAGCAATACGACCTTCTTCATCGGTTGGAATGACCCAGATTTGAGGGCCTGTGCCAGCATCAATACGACCTTCTGTACCGCGTTTCAAATTATCATTTTGTTCTTTGCTTAAGTTGAAACCGAAATGAGGTAAGTAAGCCATGGTTTTTTCACGGATATACGCCGAGTTTTCACCAATACCACCAGTAAAGAACAAACCATCCAGACGTGGCAAGCCACAGCTTAAAGCAGCCAGAGATTTAGCAAGACGGTAGCAGAATACTTCAATAGCAATCGTGGCATCTTCATTGCCTTGTCCTGAGGCTTCAATCAAGGTACGCATGTCATTTGAAAGGTTGTCTGATAAACCGAGCAAACCACTTTCTTTGTTCAGCATTCTGTCAATTTTATAAACATCCCAGCCAAGGTTAGCAGCCAGGAAGCTGTGCAAACTTGGATCGACATCACCACTACGGGTGCCCATTACAATGCCTTCAAGCGGGGTTAAGCCCATTGAAGTATCAACACTTTGACCATTCCAGATGGCACAAGTCGAGCTACCGTTGCCTAAGTGAGCCGTCAACCAGCCGCCTTGTTTAAAGCTGCCAGCCAATTCAGAACCACGTTCAGACACGTAGGCATGGCTGGTACCGTGGAAGCCGTAACGACGCACATTGTGCTCAGTATATAGAAATTTTGGCAATGCATAACGGAAAGCGTGTTCCGGCATGGTTTGATGGAATGCTGTATCAAATACGGCAACCTGAGGTAAGTCCGGGAAAAGACGTTTAGTAGCTTCAATACCGACTAAATGCGCAGGGTTGTGTAGCGGTGCAAGTGGCGTCGCTGCACGAATTCTTTCAATAATGTCGTCAGTCAGTAATTCGGCTTTAGTAAGCGTGCCGCCGTGTACAATACGGTGACCGATGGCATCAGGCTTATAGTTGGCTAGACGCGCCAAACCGACTTCAAGTGCTTCTTTATGATCAGCATTCGGGATACGAATATCGACAGGTTCATTGCCTACTGTTACACCTTTAATACGCGCTTCAGGTGTACCTAAGTTTTCAGCCAAACCTTGGATGCGGAATGCTTGGTCTTCAAGCAATAATGCAAACTTAATTGAAGATGATCCGCAATTAATGACTAATACTGATTTAGGCATGACGTATTCCTTAACTGAAAATTCTCGTACTTGAATTGTTGTATTACCCTTGATCGTCGATATTCATTTTAGTATGTATCTTTCGATCTGTTTAATAGTTGTACATTAGGTTTTTTATTGTCACAAGCTAGACTTTAGGAGATTAGACTTAAGCACTATCGACCAGAAAAACAATAATAATTAAAATTTATCAGCTGATAGATTTCATTTATTAATAAAATACTACTGAATCGTCAGATGTCTATTAGGGGTTTATTTCTTAACCTAACACAAGTGATGAATGTTAAGCAGAGTATAAGTGTTGTTTTTATGCTTAGTTTTGATACTTTATTTCTGACCAGCGTACGATGACGTAAGCTATCAATGCCACCATAAAAAACACCAGCATCATCCAGGCCAGACCTTGCAAGGTTTCAATAATTGTCCGGTAAATTTCCAGTACCCAGCGTTCTTGAGTGAGTTCAATCACAATTTTCTTGTTATTTTCCGTGTAACTCAGGGGCGTGATGTATTTTTCCATATCATAAATACGAATGCCGGAAGAAGTTCCGACCACCATACCGGCGAATTTGGTGTATTTCGCCCATGCTTCATGAATCGGATCATTAATGATGCGGGCCAGAATGGCATTAATAGAACTGGAAAAAATTTTCATTACTGCAAAAGACACCAGTAATGCCAGTAAAAAGGTGCAAATGATCAAATAATAAAACATGCGATTTTCCCTTTTATCTTTCTCATTGTTTTTATCATGTTACGAAATTTAAGACCGGGATAGTGTAGTGACTGTGTTCAGCTTCATGGTTGAAACTGAACACTTAAGGATGCTTTAAATAGAGGAATTATTGGCGAATTTGACCGTCACCAAACACTATCCATTTTTGCGAAGTCAGGCCTTCCAGACCGACGGGACCACGCGCATGAATCTTGTCGGTGGAAATCCCGATTTCAGCACCCAGACCATATTCAAAACCGTCGGCAAAACGGGTAGAGGCATTGATCATTACTGAACTTGAGTCGACACGTGCCAGGAACTGACGCGCAAGGCTAAAGTTTTCGGTAATGATGGCATCGGTATGGTGTGAGCCATATTTGTTAATATGATCAATCGCTTCATCAATTCCACTGACCACTTTAACTGCCAGAATTGGACCTAAATATTCAGTGTACCAATCTTCTTCGCTGGCCGGTTTTACGCTTGAACCGAGAATGCGCTGGGTTTCACGGCAGCCACGCAGTTCGACCTGTTTTTCTGCATACAGTTCAGCAATGCTTGGCAAGAAATCCTCTGCAATTTTCTCATCCACCAGCAAGGTTTCCATGGCATTACATACGCCGTAACGATGGGTCTTGGCATTGAGTGCAATTGGCAGGGCTTTTTGCAAATCGGCCTGTGCTTCAACAAAGACATGGCAATTACCATCCAGATGCTTAATCACAGGAATACGTGCTTCATTGCTGATCCGTTCAATCAGTCCTTTGCCTCCACGTGGAACAATCACATCCACATATTCAGACATTGTAATCAGATGGCCGACTGCAGCACGATCAGCAGTATTAATCACCTGTACCGAGGTTTCAGGTAAGCCTGAAGCTTTTAAACCATGTTGAATAGCTTCGGCAATGGCTTTATTGGATTGCAACGCTTCCGAACCACCACGCAAAATAATGGCATTGCCTGATTTCAAGGCAAGTGAAGCAGCTTCCAGCGTTACGTTTGGACGCGATTCATAAATCATGCCGACTACACCTAAAGGCACCCGCATTTTCCCGAGCTGGATGCCTGAAGGACGGTAAGCCAGGTCAGTGATTTCGCCAATCGGGTCAATCAGACTCATTACATCTTTTAGGCCATGTAGCATGCCTTTAAAGCGGCTGGGGGTAAGTTCTAAGCGATCAAGTAATGCACTGTCCAAATGATTGTTACGACCATTGGTCATATCGATTTGGTTGGCAGCCAGAATTGCAGCTTCACTGTCTTGTAATGCAGTGTAAATTGCAGATAAGGCATTGTTTTTGGTTTGGGTAGAAGCGCTTGCTAACACGCGAGAAGCTTGGCGTGCCTGTTGTCCTACCGTTTGCATATATTGTTCAATCGAATCTTGCATAGCGGTTTGATCACTTAGAAATTACATCTTCGATAGTAACAGTCTGGAACCCGACAATGAAGCATCTGCTTAGAAAAAAGTCCCTGAAACTTTCGGTCTGTTAATATTTTGAAATCCTTTTCTAGGTAAATTTAGATAAGTGGTCATGGAATCAGTTGCTTGAGCTAACCTCCTCTGTATATTATGAAATGATAAAGACAGTGAAGTCTGATAATTACAGCGAAGAATGGACGCAGCATGACGCAGAAATTCTATATTTATTTTCTTGCAAAATAACAATAAGGCAAGAATGGAGGAAGGGATATGAATTCCATGATCCAAATGGACTCGGAAGTAGAAGAATCAAACTCAAATTCTGGTTTTTTTGATCTTTACCATAGGAACAGTTTTAAAGAACCGGCACGTACCACCTGGATTGATGGCTGGAAAATTGAATATATGGCTATTGCTCAGCCAGAAACCATCCACAACACTCCAATTGTTATTATTGGGGGCGCTTTTCAAAATTTTAATTCTTATAAATATTGTGTGGAGCAATTGCTCAGTGCAGGCCCGATCATTTTAATTGACCTGCCTTCCATGGGGGCCAATCAGCAAATTACCAATCGCGATACCGGCATTTCTGCAGGAACACTCGAATTGCCCGATTTGGCTCGAATGTTGGGTGAGTGGGTCGATATTGAAAACTTATCTAAAGTTTCAGTGATGGGCATGTCGCTCGGTTCTGTTGTGGCTTCAAGTTTTGCTGTGCAACGTCCGGAACTGGTCGATCGCATGATTCTGATGGGCGTGATGCAAAAAACGCGTAAAAGCTGGCGTATGTTACTGGAAGAATCCTTGCATTTAATGAATGAACAGCGTATGGATGAATTTGGTCAGGCAGTGATTTTGTATTTGGTCAATCATGCCAAAATCGATCAAACCCGAATGTCACCGACAGCAAAACGTTTATTCTTTAAACAGATGGCTGAATTTACCGCAACAGAGCAAGACCGCTATGAAATCAACTGTAGCCGCTTATTGCGTTTAACCGATGTCCCTATTCCGCAATGTAAAGTACTGGTTGCATGTGGGCAATATGACAGTTTTACCTTGCCGCATGAAAATGCCAATTTTGCTTTGCAATGTCCAGATATGGAATTTGCAATGATTGCCAATGCCGACCATGTACCGCAATTACAGCGCCGTAAAGAAACCATGAGCCTGTTTGCAACCTTCTTGCAGGGGCAATCTATTCAGACTGTAGAAGGGATTATCCCGATGACACGTGCCCAGTTGCTGACTTTGGAACGCCGTGGTGAAGAACGTATTGCTGTACAAAAACCGATGACTGTATTAACGCATCGCCATTCAGATTTGCAGTTACCTACCCATATTGTTGATTTAAACTTTTTTGGCGTTTTACTTGAGTTTACTCAAGGCATGGCAGAAAAAGCTGCACAATACCCACGTGATTTGGCCTTGCATCTGGAAGATGAAGAAGGTCAATTTCAAATTGAATGTTTGATTTTTGAAGTTAATTCAACACGAGTTCGTGCTTTATTTAAGCATGGCAGTTTTGATGTGGCTGAACGTTTATTGCGTTATGTACAGCGACAAAAAGCAGTGATGACAGTTTTAGAGTCGGTCAGTTAATTGATGGCAATATCTAAATAAAAACAGCGTTATATAACGCTGTTTTTTTTGCTTGCATGAATCATCCAGACCAGATCACCCAAGTGTTCTTCGTTAGAAGTGAAGGGTACAGTTGGATTTTGAAAATAGTGTTGCGGTTGCACAATACTGACCTGTTCAAAACCGGCTTGCTGGACAAAATCTTGCGCCTGCTGAGGATTAATAAAATGGAAACTAAATGCGCTCTTGGACATCCATTTCAGTAATTTACTGCTGGCCCAAATAAAATTGGCCAGTTTATTTTTGACCGGTTCTGGATAAATATCGGTGAGGTAATGCAGTTCTTTGAAATTTTCACCGTAATGACTAATGGCTTGAAGCAATTGTAATAACATGTCTTTGTTAAAGTAGTTGATCAAGCCTTCACTAATCACCACCAGGGGGCGGTTTGGATCAAAGACGTGAAAGGCCTGTTCGAAATCAGCAGTGAATAAATCCACGGATAAAACTTCCGGACTATTGGCATCAATTTGTTTTAGCGCTTGGGTTTTGACTTTTGCCATATCGGGTAAGTCGAGTTCACGATAATCAATATTTGGAAACTCCTGTCGGAAATTCCAGCCACGCGGAGAAAGCCCGCTGGCAATTTCAAGTACCTGTAAATCCGGGTGTTGTTCAATCAGTTGGATTAGATGCTGATCAATCATGCGGTGACGTTGTTTCAAGGTGGTACGCATACTGCCGCCAACAAATTTTTCCGCCCAACTTTCTAAAGGATGAACCAGTTTGGCGAGCATTTTTCCTTTAGATGTCGCAAAAACGGGATGAGAAATTCCCATGGTGTACCAGATGTACCCGGTGTAATGGGCGGTAAATGAAATATGTCGATGTTCTGAAAGTTGTTGTGTCATGTCATCCTGACCCTGTATGTTTTTTTAGTTTTTAATGTGTTGCTGTTTATCTGTTGAGTTTCTTACATGCTAAACCCAGCTTATTTTTGTTTATCATAAAGAAAAAGGAACACCTTGTCGTGTTCCTTTTATCGTATTAATTCAATGATTTTTTAAAGTTTTCGATAGTATCGCGAACTTTTTGCCATTCAGCGCCTAAGTCCAGAGTTTCTCCGATGCTAATTTCCGGAATTTTCCCTCGCATGCGTTGCAAGCGTTCCTGATTCGGTAAAGGTAAATTTTCAATACCTGTTAAAGCAACACAAGCTGCAGAGCGGTCATTGCAGACCAAGCCCATATCACATCCGGCTTTGAGTGCAGCCTGAATACGCGCATCCGCGCCACCGGCAACACAAGCGGCCTGCATGGTTAAATCATCGGAGAACAGTACGCCGTCAAAGTTGAGTTGCTGACGCAAAATCTTTTGAATCCAGTAAGGCGAAAAACCGGCAGGATTCGGATCGACCTGGTCATAAATCACATGCGCAGGCATCAAGGCATCCAGTTGCGGCATGAGCTGGATAAAAGTTTGCATATCCTTTTGATAAATTTCTTCATAAGAACGCGAATCTACCGGTGCGGCTACATGTGAGTCTGCTTTAACAGAACCGTGACCCGGGAAGTGTTTACCGGTATTGGCCATGCCCGCACGTTTCATACCCTTTATGAAAGCACTGGCAAGAGGAACAATATCATCAATATTTTTGGCAAATCCGCGATCGCCAATCACATCACTGACATCATTCAAATCCAGTACCGGTGCAAAACTGAAATCAATACCTACAGCAAGTACTTCGGTGGCCATTAGCCAGCCGCATTGCTTAGCCAGATCAACAGCTTTTTCAGGTTCAGTGAGATAAAGTTCACCTAAACGGCCCATGGCTGGAAGTAAGGTAAAGCCCTGTTTCAAACGCTGTACGCGACCACCTTCCTGATCCACAGCAATTAAAATATCAGGTCTGACACGACGCATATGATCGGTTAAGGCTCGAACTTGTTGCGGTGATTCTATATTTCGTGAAAATAAAATCATGCCGCCTACTTGCGGTGCTCGTAATAGTTCAATATCTTCTTGAGTAAGTTCTGTGCCAGCGATGTCTAGCATCAATGCGCCAATCATATCGGTGTCCGTGTTGGAATTTTATAAAGAAAAACAATACCCGAATTCTGCAATGATTTGCTACATTTTGACAGTACAGAATATGATAAAACTACACGACATACATATTAAGTTGTTTAAGATTTTGAATATACTCGATTCATGTTGAAAAATGACGTTGTGATATTGGTCAAAGACCAAGGAAGTACGAATTATTTATGAAACTTCAAACATTAGCTTGTGCAGTTGCAATTGCGACTGGAGGGTTTTTCTTTTCGCATGTAATGAACGAGGCAATTGCAGCTAATACGACAGTTGCTGTTTCTCAAACCATTCAGCCAACGCAGGAACAGGCCCTTGTGTCACGCCAGTTGGCGACTTTGGTTGACCGTCAACATTATTTAAATCAGCGTTTAGATGCGGCGACTTCCAATCGTATTCTTGATTTTTATCTCGATAGCCTGGATGCAGACCATTCATTATTTTTAGCTCCTGAAGTTGAACAATATAAGAAAAATTATGGTGCAAATTTCGGTGCTGCATTAAAAGCAGGCGACTTATCTGGTCCTTACCTCATTCATGCCCAATATCGTGACCGTTTGAAACAGTTTTATGAGTTCATGCTGGCAGAGTTGAAAAAGCCGCAAAACTTGAAGCAAGGCAATGTCTATATTGAAACTGATCGTGAAAAAGCACCTTATTTCAAGACAGCAGCAGAGCAGCAGCAACATTGGAAAAAAATGCTGGTGTCGCAGCTGATTAACCTGACCATTAGTAAGGAAGAAGAGGCTGCGAAGCAAAAAGCCTTAAAAGATGATCCGACTCTGGCCAATGGTCAGGATCTGGCAAGCCCTGAAGATTTAACCCCGGTTCAAACCCTGACCAAGCGTTATACCCGACAGCTTGAACGTGCCAGCCGTGTAAAAAGTGATGATGTCCTCGACAAGACTTTGAATGCGATGATGCTGACCTATGATCCGCATAGCAACTATTTCCCGCCAGTTGATGCGATGGAATTGAACCGTCAGACGACCTTGCAATTAGAAGGGATCGGGGTTTCGATTCGTCCTGAACGTGGCAATGAAGATTACACCAAGATTGAAACCATTGTTGAAGGTGGTCCGGCCAGTAAATCTGGTCAGATTAAACCGGGAGACCGCATTATTGGCGTAGCACAAGACGGCGATAAAATGGTCGATGTCATTGGTTGGGCCAGCAATGAAGTAGTCGGCCTGATTCGTGGCAAGCGCGGAACCAAGGTGAGCCTGCGTTTATTGGGTGCGGGTGCATCAATGAGTCAGGCACGCACAGTCAGCTTGGTCCGTGATGTCATTCAGGAAGAAGATGCGGGTGTGCGTTCACGTACAGTAGAGATCAAACGTGATGGTAAAAATCATACATTTGGTGTGATTGAAATTCCGTCGTTTTATTTGAATTATCGCGCACGCCGTGCCGGTACAGATTATCGTTCGGTTTCTGAAGATACCAACAATGCTTTAAAAAGCCTGGCAGCCAAGAATGTAGAAGGGATTATTATCGATTTGCGTAATAACCCGGGTGGATCGCTGGAAGAAGTTGCGCGTATGCTGGGACAAGTGATCAAATCAGGTCCGGTGGTGCAAATTCGTGATGGTAATGGCAATGTCAGCGTATTTGAAGATGATGACGGCGGTGCACAAACCTATGCCGGTCCACTGGCAGTCATGGTCAACCTGGCATCGGCATCGGCAAGTGAGATTTACTCTGCTGCTATTCAGGACTATGAACGCGGTATCGTGATCGGAAGTACCACCACAGGTAAAGGTACAGCCCAGGTTCAACTGGATACCTTGGCCTATGGTCAGGCAACCTTGACCCAGCGTAAATTCTACAGAGTGACCGGCGGAAGTACCCAGAACAAGGGAGTTGTACCTGACATCAAGCTGGTCGATATCTACAATGAAGAGTTTGGCGAGCGTAAGGCGAAGAATGCCTTGAAATGGGATACCATTCCAACGGCACCCTTTAAGCGTGAAGGTTCGGTACAGCCTTATGTACAAAATCTGGCGCAAATGTCACAACAGCGTGTAAGTGTTGATCCGCAATTTAAATATCTGGAGCAACGTAAAGCCATTGCGAAAAAAACCGATGAGCAAAAGCGTGTAGTGCTGGATATTGATCAGCGTAAAACCGAATTGAATGCACTTGAACAGAAAACTTTAGAGGCGGAAAATCAACGCCGTAGCTTGACGGGGCAAAAGCCTTATGCCAATTGGGAAAGCTATCAGGCCTCAATGGATGCTTTAATTGAGTCGCGTGCGAAAATGAAAGCTGCACAACGACCTGCTCTGGCTGAAGAAGAAACATTTGTTATCGAATCTGCTAATATTTTATTGGATTATGCAAAATTACAATCCACTAAGGTTGCTAGCCCTTAGGATTTATAATTCGGTATTTTTCATTTGAAATGTTCAAAAACCAGTTAGTTGATCTGACTGGTTTTTTTATGGATGCATGAGCAAATAGGGGAATGGATTTTTAAAATACTTTAAAAAATATGAACAGAGTGGAGATAATGATAAAAATGTTGAACTATGTTTCTTTTGCAAAATGAATAAATTGGAAATAAAAAAGAATAGAGTAATTATCGCTTGACCAAAATAGAATAGTATTAGATTCTTGTTTTAATTGACTGTTTTTATAACCACTCTTTAAAGATAAAAATTTTTTTGCTTATATAAAGAGTATTAATCAGGTGAATTAAAACAAGAAAGATAACATTTACGGAACTTAATATGGTTCATATACATTATGATCTTAGCCTGGTAATTGCTTCAATAGTTGTGGCTATTTTGGCCTGTTATTTTACAATCTCACTCGAACAATTATTATTCCGTGGCTTGGGGCAGAAATATGAAAAAATGCTGCTGATCATTAGTGGCCTGATGCTCGGGGCTGCAATTTGGTGTATGCACTTTGCCGGTATGCTCGCTTGTCATTTACCGGCAGATTACTCATTTGATTATGGTCTTACTTTTGTTTCGTATCTTATTGCATTTATTGCATCGACCTTTGCCATTTGGTTGACTACGCGAGAAACCTTACCCTTTGGCCGGCTTGTTTTAGGTGCGGTATTGATGGGGATGGGGATTGCCGGAATGCACTATACCGGCCTGATGGGGCTGGACGTCAATCAGCACAAAATTTATTATAATCCTCTGCTGACGATTTTTTCCGTTTTAATTGCAATATGTGGTTCAGGTTTAACGTTTTGGCTCACCTTTAAATATAAAAATGCAGCACAGAAAAAGTTGCTGTTCAAGATTTCCCTAGTGCTGATGATGGCGCTGACCTTTGTCTCGATGCACTATGTCGGTATGGGGGCAATCGTTTTTTATGCCATTGCTGCAGATCAGTCGGTCACACAGTATCAAACCGGACAGGGGTTAATTTTATTAAGTGTTATTTTAGTCACCAGTTTAATTCTTCTCGCTGCATTTTGTGTCGCTGTACTGGAGCAAAGACTAGAGGTTCGAAATAAGCAGCTTTCTAAAGCCAATCGTGAGTTGGCCAATCAGGCTGTGCAGGACAATTTAACCAAGTTGCCCAATCGTTTATTCCTGGCCGAATATTCACATTTGTTATTTACTGATAATCGTTATGGCGATGATAAAATTGCTTTTATTTATATAGGTTTAGACCGGTTTAAGGCAGTAAATGATGTATTTGGGCATCATGTGGGCGATCAGTTGCTGGTGCAACTGGCCAACCGTATTCAGCATCAACTGAAACAAAATGAAAAACTGCTCCGTATAGGGGGGGATGAGTTTTTGATGGTGCTGGAACAGGCCACCCCCGAACATGCAATTGAAAAAGCAGAACAACTATTGGTGCTAATTCAGGACAGTTTTCTGATTGCTGGTAAAGAGATCAATATTTCTAGCAGTATTGGTATCGCCCTGTATCCAGACCATGGCAATAATTTGCAAGATCTGCTGATTAATGCCGATGCAGCCATGCTGATGTCGAAATATCAGGGTAGAAATACCTATTCCGTGTTCAGTTATAGCGCGGATCAACAGGAAACTAAAAGTCAGACTAAACTGATTAATGATCTCTATAAAGCAGTTGAAGAGCAACAATTTGTTCTGTTTTACCAGCCTAAATTTACTACCCGAGATTATGCAATTTGTGGGGTAGAAGCCCTGATCCGCTGGAATCATCCAAGCTTGGGGATGTTGACTCCGAACATGTTTATTCGTGGCGCTGAAAAAACCGGTCTGATTATTCAGATGGGCTATTGGGCACTTGAACAGGCCTGTAAACAGATTCAAATCTGGGAGCAAAAAGGTTCTGATTATTTCCCTCTCGCGGTGAATTTATCCGCTGTGCAATTTGAACATAAGCACCTGTTTTCAACGCTGGAAAGTTTATTTAAGCAATATCAGATTAATCCGAATCATTTAGCCATCGAAATTACAGAGTCAACGGCCATGCATCATGTTGATTCTACAATTCGGAGTTTTGAGCGGCTACGTCAGATGGGCATTAAACTGGCCATTGATGACTTTGGAACCGGACATTCCAGCTTTTTGTATTTGAAGAACCTGCCCGTGGATGAATTGAAAATAGATCGGGAATTTATCCGTAATCTGACGGTCGGTTCAAAAGATGAAATGATTTTAGAAAGTATTATCCAGTTGGCCATAAAACTGGGTCTGGTTGTCACTGCAGAAGGGGTGGAAACACCCTTGCAGGCAGACATACTGACCCGTTTAGGTTGTCAGCAATTGCAGGGCTTTCTGTTGGCAATGCCGATGGATGTGAACCGTCTGGAAAAGATGGACAAGGCATTATTTACTTAAGCATGATGCGGGCTGAACAGGTTTAGTTCATTTCAAAAGTTTTATGATCTGCTACAATATGGCCAATTTTTTATATTGATCAGTTTTGGTCTTTTTGCACTGCCATTCTGCAGTAGGTATCTTTCATGAGTTTTAAAGACGAATTAGCGGCGCAGGTCGCACAGCGACGGACGTTCGCGATTATTTCCCACCCCGATGCTGGTAAAACCACCATGACAGAAAAACTGTTGTTATGGGGTAAGGCAATTCAGGTGGCAGGGATGGTCAAAAGCCGCAAGTCAGATCGTGCTGCAACGTCTGACTGGATGGAAATGGAAAAAGAACGTGGTATTTCCATCACCACTTCGGTTATGCAGTTCCCTTATAAAAATCATGTCATCAACCTGTTGGATACCCCGGGACATGAAGACTTCTCGGAAGATACCTACCGTACCTTAACTGCGGTTGACTCTGCGTTAATGGTGATTGATGGTGCAAAAGGGGTCGAAGAACGGACCATTAAATTGATGGAAGTGTGTCGTATGCGCGACACTCCGATTATCTCTTTCGTCAACAAAATGGACCGTGAAATCCGTGAACCATTAGAACTCCTCGATGAAATCGAAAGCGTTCTGAAAATCCGCTGTGTCCCGATTACCTGGCCGATGGGTACTGGTCGTGATTTTGCCGGCGTGTATAACATCCTCGAAGAAAAATTTTACGTCTACAAGTCCGGTTTTGGTTCGACCATTACCGATATTGAAATCCGTGATGGCTATGACCATGCTGACTTGCGTGAAAAAGTCGGTGAATTGGCTTTTGCTGCTTTCGAAGAATCTTTGGAACTGGTGCAAATGGCCAATGATCCATTAGATCCTGAAGAATTCCTGGCAGGTCGTCAAACACCGGTACTGTTCGGTACAGCATTGGGTAACTTTGCAGTTGATCATGTTTTGAATGCTTTTATTCAATGGGCACCACAACCGAAAGCGCATCCAACACATGAACGTGCGGTGGAAGCAACCGAAGAAGGTTTTAGCGGTTTTGTTTTCAAAATTCAGGCCAATATGGATCCAAAACACCGTGACCGTATTGCCTTCATGCGTATCTGTTCAGGCAAGTATGAAAAAGGCTTGAAAATGAATCACGTTCGTCTGGGTAAAGATGTACGGATTAGTGATGCCTTGACCTTTCTGGCGGGTGAACGTGAACAGTTAGAAGAAGCCTGGCCTGGAGACATCATCGGTTTACACAACCATGGTACCATCCAGATTGGCGATACATTTACTTCAGGTGAAAACTTGCATTTCACCGGTATTCCACACTTTGCGCCAGAAATGTTCCGCCGTGTTCGTTTAAAAGATCCTTTGAAATCCAAACAGCTACAAAAGGGTTTAAAAGAGCTTTCCGAAGAAGGTGCAACGCAGGTGTTCATGCCGCAAATTAATAATGATCTGATTGTGGGCGCGGTCGGTGTGCTCCAGTTTGATGTAGTGGCTTATCGTCTGAAAGAAGAATACAAGGTCGATTGTGTTTACGAGCCAGTGAACATTAATACCGTACGTTGGGTTTCATGTGATGATGAAAGAAAATTCAACGAATTCAAGAAAAAGGCACATGATCAATTATCCTTAGATGGTGGTGGTCATTTGACTTATCTGGCACCAAGTCGTGTGAATCTGCAATTGATGCAAGAGCGGTATCCGGATATCCAGTTCCGCGCCACACGCGAACACTAAAATAGCCAAAAATAAAACAGCTTCTTTATGAAGCTGTTTTTTTAGGGTCTGTTGGCATTTCATAAATAGCTTACGTTGTAGGCTAAAATTGAGCAAACAAGGAATGAAATGCAAAGAATGGTGGTTCCATTTTTAAATTTCATGACGAAGTCTGAGATAATTTTAGCCACAACCCTTCGGGACTAGAGTATTTTTTGATGCTACTTCGTTGTGAACTACGCATTTAGAATGACTAAATTTTGTATTTCACGCCTCGTATCCTCTAAAAAAATACTCTTAGTCGCAAACATAGATGAAGTGTCAACAGACCCTGTGTAGAATCATTAAGATAAATGAATTACTTGAGAAAAAGAGTGGTCAGCATGAACGGGAAACTAGGGGCTGCATCCGTAATCGTTATTGGTCTGATGCTCAGTGCCTGTGATGCTTCAAAACAAGAATCCAAACAACCAGATCAGGAGCAGTCGCCAGCTTCGGTATTTAAAACCGAGAAGGCAGATGTCTTGCCGTATTTAAATATTCAGGAGCAAGAGGCAAAAATTGCCTTGCCTTTTTGTGAAACCAAGAACTGTATTGACCTGAATATCCAAACGGTACATACCGAAGATGCCTGGTTAAATGACTGGATTGCCAAGAGCCAAGCCAAGGTCATTCAAGATCAAATTGGCCTCAAACAGGACATGAGTCTGCAACAGGCCATTAATGTCTATGTGAAAAAGTCTGATGCCTGGCAAGCCGAATTTTCCAAAAATAAGCCCTATGAATTGGCAATGTATACTCGCATTGCCTATCAGCGGAATCAATATGTACTCATGCAATTAGGGGTCGACACTACACAAGAAGAAATAAAAGTGAAAGAGCGATATTACTTTTTTGTGGCTGACCGTAAAAAACAGAAAGCTGTGACTTTGCTGGATATTCTGGAACCCAAGCAGCAGACCAGCATGAATGATATTGTGCAACAGGCTTATCAAGAATGGTTAAAGCAGCAAAAGGCTGAAGTCAAACAGAAAGCGCCAAAAAAATTATATTGGGGGCAGGCAGACTGGTTCTTTGATCAGGAGGGGGTCGGTTTGCATTATCGTACCCATGAAATTGTGAAGGATGGTGCCCAGCTGGATATTTATTTAACCAAAGAACAAACCAAGCAGATATTGAAAGCTGACGCTTATCAGCATATGTTTTAGTCATCCGTAATCAATTCAGACATTGAGTGAACGTCCATTTACCAGATTTAAGTTTATAGGTCAGATGATGCTAAAAAATAAAACGATATTTCCCCTCAGTCTTATTGTTGCAGCAATTGCATTAACGGCATGCCAACCTAAACAAGCTGAGCCTAAAAAAGAGGACAAAGTAGCCCAATCGCAAGCTGCTCAAGCCGAAGCTTTAACATTGGCAGGCGACACGGAAAAGCTGACTTTAAATTTGCCTGAATGTGATGGAAATAGTTGTCCTAAAATAAATGTCGAGCGTCTTTCCAGTAACCAGGCGTTTATTGATGAATTTATTGATCAACAAGTTTTAAAGCAGCTGGATCAAATTTTAGATATTTCACCAAAATCATTGAAGTCAGAACAGCAGGTGGCTACAGCTAGCGATAATTCGAAAGATTCAAATCCAGCTCAGATATCTGAAGCTGCTGCATCGGAAACTATTGAAACACCGAAACAGAAACTGGAAAAACAGGTGGCGCCTTATCTGCAGAACTTTTTATCGCTGGATAAAGAACTGAAAGCTTTAAGTGCCAATCATCAGATCAGCCTGATGATCAAGCCGAAGATTCTCAATGCAGGTGAACCTTTGGCAACCGTGGTGTTAAATTCCAGCAGTTATCTGGGCGGGGCACATGGTTCATCTTCACAGTATTATTATAATTTTGATCTGAAAAAGAAAAAACTCGTCAAATTGGATGATATTCTGGCGCCAAAGCAGAAAGCGGTATTGGAACAGAAAGCCCATGAAGAGTTTAAACGTTGGGTTATTGATTCCAAGTTGGCAAATAGCGTTGAAGAATACGAACAAGCATGGAAATTTACTTTATCGGATAATTTCTATTTGTCGACCCAAGGTCTTATTTTGCAATATGGCGAATATGAAATTGGGCCTTATGTGGTGGGATTGCCACGTTTAACCATTCCTTATGATCAATTGCAAACCGTACTGAAAAAAGCCTATTTGCCTCAGGTTGAAGTGAAACATGAAGCAGCTGCCAGTGCAGCCAGTGACAATAAAGCCAAATCTTGATGTCTTATTCACTGTTTGATACTCATACCCATTTTGATGTTCCCGATTTCGATGCGGATCGGGAACAACTGGCACATGCTGCCAAAGCAGTTGGGGTAGAACGTTTAATTTTGATAGGTTTTGTTCAGTCACGGTTTCAGGATTTGCTCCACAGTCAGCGTTTTCTCAATCAATTAAAGGATGCTCCGAAAAGCTATTTAGCTCCAGGTTTACATCCTGTTTATATTGAGCAGCATCAAACATCCCATCTTGCAGATTTAGAATCGTTATTAAAAACAGAAGATTGTGTTGCGGTTGGAGAAATTGGTCTAGATACCTTTTTAACACAGCACAAACAGCCAGAAATTTTTCAGAAACAAAAAGATTTTTTTGCCGCGCAACTTGAATTGGCGCAACAGTTTGATAAGCCGGTGTTATTGCATATCCGCAAATCACATGCAGAAACACTGGCTATATTAAAACAGCAACAATTTAGCTTAGGTGGCATCGCTCATGCGTTTAGTGGCGGAATAGAAGAAGCCAAGGCCTTTATTCAACTGGGGTTTAAAATTGGTGTCACTGGACAAATTACCAATCCCAATGCCAAAAAACTGCATCGCGTGGTTCAGTCCATTGGTGTTGAACATCTGGTTTTGGAAACCGATTGTCCGGATATGACACCCTTATGCTGTCAAAGTTCTACTGAACATCGAACACGCAATACGCCAGTCAATTTACCTTATGTTCTGGATGGATTGGCACAATCGCTGAATCTAGATCAGGCCATGCTTGCAGTACAACTCTGGCAAAACTCCCTGGATGCCTTAAAGTTGGCATCTTAAAAAATATTGTAAAAGCAGGTTTTATCCATCAGTATGGGTTTTTAATGGCATGTTTTGCCATGAATCGGTTTTGTTCTCTGACCGATATTTTATGCAATGTTGCAAAGATTCATTTTCTGTTCTTAAATGCTGTCTATACTACTTTAAAAATCTAAATGAAAATAATGAGGGAATTATGCAAAGTAATAATCCTATTTTAACCCGGGTCGAAACCCAGAGTGATTTTAACCAGACCATGACGGTGCAAGGCGCCATTCAAAAGTCGGTGTTATTGACCGTGATTGCTGCGGTGGTCGGTGTGTCGCTATTTTTATATAGCTTCCTGACTCTGAATATATCCATTGCCTATGCTGCCGCAATGGTGGGAGCGATCGGTGGATTTATTCTGGCACTTATCGCCACATTCAAGCCGAATACTGCACCCACATTGGCCATTCCTTATGCGCTGTTTGAAGGGGCATTTTTAGGCGGCATTTCGGTAATATTTCAACTGAAATTTCCAGGTGTACCTTTACAGGCATTGCTTGCAACCTTCATTACTACATTGGTGATGTTTGGGCTATACCGTTTCCAGATTATTCGTGCCACAGAAAAATTTAAGGCCGTGGTGATGTCGGCTTCTATTGCCATTGCCCTTGTATTTGTGGTGCAAATTGTCATGAGTTTGGCTTTTGGCTCAAGTATTCCTTACATCTTTGAAAGTAACTGGCTTGGGATTGGCTTTGCTGCCTTTGTCGCAGTGATTGCTTCTTTAAACCTGATTCTCGATTTTGACCTGATTGAATCTTCTGCTGCACAGTATGCGCCAAAAGCCATGGAATGGTTGTGTGGTATTGCCTTATTGGCGACCTTGGTCTGGATGTATTATTCCTTTCTGCGCTTATTGGGATTGTTACAAGGGGATGATTAATCCTTTTTAACAATGGTAGTTAGCTACATAGCAAGATCAATCCAGAAATGCTTCCCCATGAGGGAGCATTTTTTTTGCTTTTTACACAACATGTTAAAAAAAGGCGCATTATGCAATTTCGCAAACGCTTCAGACTTGGCATTATGCTTGTAAATTATTTTGAGTGAGATTCACATGGCACAAGGACTATTGGCGGGTAAGCGTTTTCTCATCGCGGGTATTGCAAGTAAATTATCCATCGCATTTGGTATTGCTCAGGCCTTACATCGTGAAGGTGCTGAACTGGCATTTACTTATCCGAATGAAAAATTAAAAAAACGTGTTGACGAGTTTGCTGAGCAATTCGGTTCAACGCTGGTTTTCCCTTGTGACGTGGCTGTAGATGCTGAAATTGACTCGGCTTTTGCAGAATTGGCAAAACATTGGGATGGTCTGGATGGCTTGGTTCATTCAATCGGTTTTGCGCCAGCACATACTCTAGATGGTGACTTTACCGATGTTACCGACCGTGAAGGTTTTAACATTGCCCATGACATCAGTGCATACAGCTTTATTGCCATGGCACGTGCTGCAAAACCATTATTGCAGGCTCGCCAAGGCTGCTTGCTGACTTTGACTTATCAAGGTTCTGAACGTGTAATGCCGAATTACAACGTGATGGGTATGGCGAAAGCATCATTGGAAGCGGGTGTACGCTATTTGGCATCAAGTCTTGGCGCTGAAGGCATCCGCGTGAATGCTATTTCTGCAGGTCCAATTCGTACATTGGCTGCTTCAGGCATCAAGTCTTTCCGTAAAATGTTAGACCTGAATGAAAAAGTTGCACCACTTAAACGTAATGTGACCATTGAAGATGTCGGTAATGCGGCATTGTTCCTGTGCTCACCTTGGGCAAATGGTATTACTGGTGAAATTATGTATGTTGATGCCGGCTTTAATACTGTGGGTATGAGCGCTGATTTGATGATGGATGCTGAATAATATTTTTGCTTTTCTCCTTCTCCCTTTGGGAGAAGGTCGGGATGAGGGTTTTTATACCTCAATCTCACTTTTTCTAGCCAAGGGGGGAGGTATTATTCATTTAGCCCTCACCCTAACCCTCTCCCATAGGGAGAGGGGATAATAGAAAGTGAAGCCATAAAAAAGACCGCAAATGCGGTCTTTTTTATATTGAAAGTTAAGCGATTAAGCTTGACCTTCAGCAGCGGCTGCTTGCGCACGTTGCATATTTGCTTCGAACTCAGCATCGAAGTTAATTGGAGTAAGAAGCAATTGCGGGAAGCTTCCTTTTGTTACCATATCATTTACGGCTTCACGCAAGAACGGGAACAGGATATTCGGGCAATAAGCACCAAGAATATATGGAAGACGTTCTTCTTCAACGCTATCGACCAAGAAAATACCCGCTTGAGTCACGTCTACGATAAATGCAGTGTCACCTGCGTTGTTCGCTTGAACCACGACTTGTAATGCAACTTCATAATGTGTTGCATCAATTTTTTCTGCAGAAGAAGACAGGTTGATATTTAATTCAGGCTGCCATTCTTTAGTAAATACTTGCGCCCCAGGTACTTCAAAAGAAATATCTTTAGTATAAATACGTTCTAGTGCTAATTGTGGTTGAGCTTGTTGTTCACTCATTCTTTAATCCTTAATATGAAGAGGTGACTTAATATTTTGTTAAGCCAATAGTTCGTTTAGTTTTCCTTCACGCTCTAAAGCATAAAGTTGATCAAAACCACCGATGAATTGGTCGTTAATAAAAATTTGTGGAACAGTACGATGATTGGTGCGCTGCATCAATTCAACACGTACTTCAGGCGCTTCGTTAGATAAGTTAATTTCTTTATATACAACGCCTTTACGCTCAAGAAGTTGTTTCGCGCGAACGCAGTAAGGGCATACAGTAGTGGAATAAATAATTACTTCAGCCATTCAAAATCTCCAAGCGTATTATTTGCTTTTAATCAGGGGTAAGCCTTGAACTTTCCAGTTGTTGATCCCACCATCCAGACGGTAGCTGTCGGCATGACCCACTTGCTGTAAAGCGGTGCCTGCGATTTGACCCAGGTTACAAATGAACACCAGTGGTCGATCGGCAGATTTTAACTCTTCAATATGGCTTGTAATCTGGCTATAGGGAATATTACGGCTACCGCTGATATGACCTTCACGGAAATCTTTTGCATCACGTAAATCAATCAGCATGGCATTTTTAGCTTTGACTAAAATACCTAAAGATTGTGGTGAAATTTTACGGCCATTGCGTTGTCCTTCCAAAATAAAGAACAAAACAACCAACGCCCCGAGTGTTCCAAACAAGAAGGGGTGATTCCCCATAAATTCGAACCAACGTTCCACAAGTCACCTAATTACAATTCAAAATTGCGTAGAGTATAGCCTATAAATATGGCGATCAAAATCACTGCTTCAAGGGCTAAGGGTTAAGAAAAATTAATTTTTTTGCTGCGCTTCAGTAATTTCATCGATTAAACGCAAATAACTGTCTAAGCGGCGTTGCAGGATTTCACCCGATTGCGCGGCCTGACGTAGAGCACATTGCTTTTCATGCTTATGGGTACAGTTGCGGAACTGGCAGTGTCCCAACAAATTTTCAATTTCAGGAAAACCATGTTGTACCTTGGCCAGGTCCAGATGCCACAAACCGAATTCCCGAATTCCCGGAGAGTCAATCAGTGCTGCCCCTTCACCAAAGGCGATTAAACGGGTAGAGGTGGTGGTGTGCTGACCCAGTGCCGAGTTTTCCGAAATCACATTGGTTTTTTGCGCTGCATCTGGAACCATGGCATTAATCAGCGAGCTTTTTCCAACTCCAGACTGACCGACAAAGGCAACCGTTTCACCGGCTAAACGTTTCGCTAGTTCAGTTAAATCACCATCCGATTGAGTTTGCATCACTTCATAACCCAAGGCCTGATATTCTTTGACCAAGTCTAAAATCGGATCATTTTCCTGAAGTAAATCAGCTTTATTCAACACTAAGAGAGCAGGAATTTCAGCATCGGCACAGGCCACCAGATAGCGGTCAATCAAGCTGGGTGCAACTTCCGGGAAAGAGGCAAACACAATCACAATCAGGCTGACATTGGCTGCGACCGGTTTGACTTTATGATAGCGGTCAGGACGGGTCAGCAAGGACTGGCGAGGGTGAATGGCGGTAATAATGCCCAGACCGGTATTCGGATCGGCCTGCCACTTGACCCGGTCACCTGTGACCAGCGCTTCCAGATTGGTCCGGGTATGACAACGCCATACACTGCCGACTTCAATCGGCTTCCAAAAAGGGTCTGGTTCACCTACTTTCACATCAGGTTTAGTTGGATGCTTTTCGGGCGCTGAGAGGGCTTGCACTTCAAGTTGACGACCATAGTGCTGAACCACCAGGCCTTCTAAATCATTTGAAGTGTCGAGTTCTTCTTGACGTGTTTGATGTTGTTTCTGAATGCGACGTTGCTGCTGTTCAGTTAAACGACGTTTACGAATTAAAGCCATTCATATCCTAAAAAAAGCATGGACTAAGAATGGCAAAAATAGCATGAAGCGGGGTAGGAGTTACAGCCAAGTTGCAATAAATTTGCTACTATAGCCGTTTTTAAGCCCAATAAGATTGCACATTTATGAGCAGCACCCCTGATACCCGCCTGATTTGGATTGACCTTGAAATGACAGGTTTGGATACGGATAACGATCAAATTATTGAAGTTGCAACGATTGTGACTGACGATAACCTGAATATTCTGGCGGAAGGGCCGGTGCTGGCTGTGCATCAGTCAGATCGCGTGTTAAATGCGATGGATGAATGGAATACGCGTCAGCATGGACAATCCGGTCTGATCGAACGGGTACGCCGCAGTAAATTGACCGCACAAGATGCCGAACAGCAAACTCTGGAATTCCTGAAAAAATGGGTCAATCCAAAATCATCACCAATGTGCGGTAACTCGATTTGCCAGGACCGCCGTTTCTTGCACCGTTTAATGCCGGAAATGGAACAGTATTTTCATTACCGTAATCTGGATGTGTCTTCAGTGAAAGAGCTGGCAAAACGCTGGCGTCCAGAAATTATGAGCGGCTTGAAAAAGAATGCATCTCACTTGGCGATGGATGACATCCGTGATTCGATTGCTGAACTGAAATATTATCGTGAATATTTCTTTATCATGAATAAATAAAGCAGTATTGATAGATGAATAGAAAAGGGGCGAAAGCCTCTTTTTTTATGTCTGCTACAGTTATTGAATGATGCGAAAGAGATAGATTATCGAATTGAGCCGGAATTTGATAAAATGCGTCGGTGTTTTTTAGCTGTTAGATGACGAATGACTGATCTTCCTGAAGATGATGAATATGAGCGCCGCTTTGCCGGGGTAGAAAAAATTTATGGAGATGAAGCTTTTCGTCAGTACGAACACAGCCATGTGATGGTCATCGGGATTGGTGGCGTGGGTTCCTGGGCGGTTGAAGCCTTGGCACGTACCGGCATTGCTGAGCTGACCCTGATTGATATGGATGTGGTCGCTGCATCGAATATTAACCGTCAATTGCCGGCCATGAGTTCGACCTTGGGTCGAGAAAAAATCGAGGTGATGGCCGAGCGCTGTTATTCAATTAATCCACGGATCAAGATCAATCTGGTAGATGATTATCTAACCCCAGACAATGTCAAAGAACTGTTAGCAAATAAGCCTGATGTGGTTCTGGACTGTATTGATGATGTCAAAGCCAAGCTGGCTTTAATGCTGCATTGCCGTTTTAATAAAATTCCGCTCATTGTCTCGGGTGGGGCCGGTGGTAAACTGGACCCCCTAAAAATTCGTGTCGCGGATTTGTCCAAAACTGAACAGGACCCGATGCTGGCGAAACTGCGCAGTCAGCTGCGTGCGAAGGGTATTTGCAAGAAACCGAAAGAAAAATTTGGCATTACCTGCGTTTATTCCATTGATAATCCATTTTCTGGCGCAGAGGTTTGTGCCAGTGCCGGTCTGCGCTGTGGTGGTTATGGTTCAGCCGTGGTGGTCACTTCAAGTTTTGCCATGGTAGCAGTGGCAGAGGTGTTAAAAAAGCTGGCACTGAAAAAACCTAAAACTGAAACTGCTCAATCAGTATAAAAATTTAAAAGCGAATAAAAAGAATGAACCCGGTTCTATATCATCGAGTTCATTCGAATTTTAGCAACCTCATCAAAAATTAAAGGCCAAAATAATAAGCCAATACACAAATGACAATAGTCAGCAGAATCAGTTTGATCACTCCTGATGTACCGACCTTGTGCGAGGCATGTGCAGGATGGCTTTTTACATGGGGAGTGGCATGTGGAATGCTCTGTGCACTATCCAGAGGATTGGACACTTCAACTTTGGTCAGTTGTGCGGATTGATAATGATTGGCTACTTTGACAATAAATTTTGCAGTTAAATCATCAAGCTTTTGCGAGAAATGACGTAGATTAAGCTGTTCTTCAGGTGTTAGTTCACTACCGTCAGCATGATAGGGATGTTGCTGTTTCTGCTGAATATAATTTGATAAGGCTTCTAGGCGATGTAGGGTTGTATGGGCATAATCCGCCTGATAATCGCTTGGCAGTAAAGGCAGATATTTACTCTCGAACAAAGGCGAGCCATCAGCATTTTCTGTAGCAGCCTGCATCATTCCATAATATGGAAAATCCCGCTGGGCTGGTTCAATAAAGCCCTGTGCAAACTTGCTGTCAAATAATTCATTATTGGTATAAAGTTGAATATCATCCCAATTCGGTTTTTGCAGATCGGTATCAATACGTTTGGCCAGTTTTGAATTGAGCTCGAAACGCCAGAAGGTTTCCTGACGGCACTGTTCCTGCTGTGGCTTGGGTGCTTCATAGTCATTGTCGGCGGTATACCATTCAGCTAATTCCTTGCCAAAAATCCATGCTGTTTTCTTATTTTGTTCATGACTGACAATAAAATGCGGAATAGCGAGTAGTTCAACATTGGCATTTGGATTTTGCTCATCACTTAACAGGCTGGAACTATGCAGGCTAATACGCAGCGTTCCTTGTTTTTTTAGACCTTCAAGCCAGATCTGAAAATGTTGTGCGAGTAAATGTTGTGACAGCAGATCTCGGAAACGCAAATTGTGCTGGTTAAAAATGGCATGTTGTACCCAATGATTAAAGCTCAAATTCTGGCTGAGATATTCATTGCCATAGGTCACCAAAGTAAGCTGTTGTTTCCAAATTTGATCGAGCGCCATTGTTTTTATCTCATAAATATTAGCTTTATCTTATACTTTTTATAAATCTGGATGCCAATCTAATTTTTCCTCTACAGGGAACTTCATCAACGCGCTCAAAAACTGTTAGAATATGGGGTTTTATTATATTTTTAAATTGTTGCTTTGAGAGTTACTATGTCACTGGAAGCCCTGACCACTGAAGCGCTCGCTGCGATTGCAGCAGCAGAGGACCTTGCTACACTCGATCAAGTACGAGTGCAATTTACAGGGAAAAAAAGCCAGCTCGCGGAACAATCCAAGGCACTGGGTAAAATGGACCCTGAAGAACGTAAAGTTTTTGGGGCAAAAATTCATGCGGTCCGTGAAGCTATCACTGGTGGATTAACGACACGCCAGGCGGAATTACAAAAAGCTGCACTAGAACAAAAACTTGCTAGCGAAACGATCGACATTACCTTGCCGGGTCGCGGTCAAAGTGTGGGCAGTATCCACCCTGTGACTCAAGTGCAAGAACGTATTTGCCAATTCTTTACCAAAGCCGGTTTCACTGTTGCGACAGGCCCTGAAGTTGAAGATGATTATCACAACTTTGAAGCGTTGAATATTCCGGGTCATCACCCTGCACGTGCAATGCATGACACTTTCTATTTTGATGTCAACCACTTGCTGCGTACCCACACTTCAGGTGTGCAAGTGCGTACTATGGAAAAGAATCAGCCGCCAATTCGTATTGTCTGCCCGGGTCGCGTATACCGCTGCGACTCGGATCAAACCCATTCGCCAATGTTCCATCAAATTGAAGGTCTATACGTGGCTGAAAACACCAGCTTCGCTGAACTGAAAGGTTTGCTGGTGAACTTGCTGAACGAATTCTTTGAAAAGGATTTAACCGTTCGTTTCCGTCCATCTTACTTCCCGTTTACTGAACCAAGTGCGGAAGTGGATATCATGGATGAACGCGGTCGTTGGTTAGAGGTTTTGGGCTGCGGTATGGTGCATCCGAATGTGCTGCAAGCTGCCGGCATTGATCCTGAAAAATATAAAGGCTTTGCATTTGGTTTAGGTGTAGAACGTTTCGCTATGCTGCGTTATGGCATTAATGACTTGCGTATGTTCTACCAGAATGATGTGCGTTTCTTACGCCAATTTGCTTAAACAGATTATTGATGACTTCTCCCTCAGTTGAGGTGAGTGTTAAAACAGAAATTGAATTTTTAGATTTAAAAAAATCCCCCTAAATCCCCCTTTGAAAAAGGGGGACTTACGCGAAGAAAAATAACGTGTGAGAGTTCCCCTCTTTGAAAAAGATGGGTTAGGGGAGATTCAGGAAAATGAATTTATGAAAATTAGCGAAAATTGGTTACGCACTTGGGTAAACCCGGCGGTTGACAGCGATACCTTGTCTGACCAACTCACTATGCTTGGTTTGGAAGTGGATGAATTGGCGCCAGCTGCACAACCATTTACAGGTGTAGTTGTCGGTGAAGTGCTCACTGTAGAGCAACATCCAGATGCAGACCGTTTACGTGTGACTACTGTGAACATTGGTTCAGGTGAGCCTTTACAGATTGTCTGCGGTGCACCGAATGTACGTGTAGGCATGAAAGCACCTGTAGCCACCATTGGTGCAGTATTACCGGGTGATTTCAAAATCAAGAAAGGTAAGCTTCGTGGTATCGAATCCCAAGGTATGCTGTGTGGTGCTTCTGAAATTGATCTTGAAGATAAAATTGATGGCCTTCTAGAACTACCTGCGGATGCACCGGTGGGCATGAATATCCGTGAATATCTAGACCTTGATGACAATGTCATTGATATCAGTATCACGCCTAACCGTGGTGACTGTTTCAGTATTCGTGGTATCGCACGTGAAATTGGTGTCATTAACCAGCTTGCTGTGACTGCACCGGAAATTAAGGAAGTGGCTGCGACTATTGCTGATGAGAAGCGAGTGGTTGTGGAAACTGAAGGTTGTCCACGTTACTTGGGGCGTGTCATTAAAAATGTCAATACCAAAGCCGCGACACCAGTATGGATGGAACGTGCACTTGCCCGTTCAGGTATCCGTCAGCACAGCATTCTGGTCGATATTACCAACTACGTTTTGATTGAACTCGGTCAACCATTACACGCATTCGATGGTGGAAAAGTTCAAGGTTCAGTACATGTACGTCAAGCCACTGCTGCTGAAAAACTGGTGTTGCTTAATGAACAAGAAGTTGAATTATCTGATGATGTGATGGTGATTGCGGATGATGCGAAAGCATTGGCGATTGCGGGCATCATGGGTGGTTTATCTTCATCTGTCACTGATGAAACCACGGAAATCTTCCTGGAATCAGCATTCTTTGCACCGCTACACATTGCCGGCCGTGCGCGTAGCTTTGGTTTACATACCGATGCATCTCAGCGCTATGAACGTGGCGTAGATTTTGAATTACCGCTTATTGCCATGCACCGCGCATCACAACTAATTGCTGAACTGGCGGGTGGTGAATTTGGTCCAATTACCGTGGCAGAAAAAACTGAGCTTTTACCAAAACGTGAAGCGATTGAGTTGAATCAGACTCAAGTGGATCAGTTATTGGGTTATAAGGTTGAAAGTGACTTTATTACCGATGCACTGCAACGCTTAGGTTGTGTGGTGACTGTAAAATCACAAGGTGAGTGGACTGTGGTTCCTCCATCACATCGCTACGACATGGCGATTTACCAAGACCTGATTGAAGAAGTGGCACGTATTCACGGCTATGATAACATTCAGATCAGCTTGCCAGTGATTGATGTGAAACTTGCCAAACATCAAGATCAGTTTGAATTGCCACAACTTCGTCAAACATTGGTGACTTTAGGTTATCAGGAAGCGATCAGCTTTAGCTTTGCCGATGCCAAACTTGAAAAGCAATTGAATCCTGCGGTAAATCCATTGATGTTGGCAAACCCAATCTCAAGTGAACTGGCGGCAATGCGTTCAACTTTGTTGTCGAGCCTGATTCCATGTGTGCAATACAATATTAACCGTCAGCAAAACCGTGTACGTTTCTTTGAACTTGGTTTACGTTTTGATTATCAGGCTGCACAAAGCATCCATGATCTTAAACAAATTCCGACTTTGGCTTTAATTGCAGTGGGTGCTAAAACAGCTGAATCTTGGCATGGCAAGGCCCAGCCGATGGATTTCTTTGACTTAAAAGGTGAAGTTGAGGAAATTCTGGCAGCTGGACGGGTTAAAGTTGAATATGTTCGTTCAGAGCGTAGCTGGTTGCATCCTGGTCAATCTGCTGAAATTCTAGTTGATGGTCAGTCTGTCGGTTATCTGGGCCGTTTACATCCATCTTTGGAAGATGAGCTGGATTTGGGTATGACTTGGGTTGCTGAACTGGATCAAAAGGCTGTTTTGCAAACTTATGTATCTAATTTTACAGAATTATCACGTTTTCCATCGGTAAGACGTGATATTGCGCTTTTAATTAGTGATAAGATTAATGTTAGCGAAATTCAGGGACTTATCGAAAAAACAGGTGGAGAGCTGCTAGACTCGACATGGTTATTCGATGTGTACACTGGACAAGGGGTAGAAGAAGGGAAACGCTCATTAGCATTTGCACTTCTCTGGCAGCATCCAAGCCGTACATTGGAAGATGCTGAAATTAAATCAGGTATGGATAATATCCTTCAAGTGTTGGAAAACACTTACCAAGCGACATTGAGGGCTTCATGACAGCACTAACAAAAGCAGAAATGGCTGATCATTTAAGTGAGCTCACGAGTTTAAACCGTCGTGAAGCTAAACAAATGGTCGAGTTGTTCTTTGATGAGATTAGCCAAGCGCTAATCTCAGGCGAGCAAGTAAAACTTTCAGGTTTCGGTAACTTTGAGTTGCGTGATAAACGCCAACGTCCAGGTCGAAACCCGAAAACGGGTGAAGAAATTCCAATTTCTGCACGCCGTGTAGTCACCTTCCGCGCAGGGCAGAAATTCCGCCAGCGCGTTGGAAATGAGCAGATCGATTGATCTGCTTTTTTTATCTTCAATTTTGTATATATAACAATGATGTGCGAATAGTGCTTAAGGGTTTAAGCAATTAAGCGACTTGCACTTAAATTAGAAACACTGGTTTGAATAAAAGATGTGGGTTGGAAATCAATCTTGTGCTGAGTAAAAGGATGAGATGGTTTTTGTTTTATTGATTTTATTTGTGCCATAAAAAAGAGAGCCATTTGGCTCTCTTTTTTACTGAATAATCGTAAAGATTATTTAGCAGCAGAAGCAGCAGCTTCAGAAGCTGGAGCAGCAGCGTCAACAGCAGAAGCAGCAGCTTCAGTAGCAGCAGAAGCTTCAACAGTAGCAGCAGAAGCAGCAGCAGTAGCTTCAGAAGCAGCTACAGTAGCTTCAGATGCAGCAGCATCAGCAGCAGGAGCTTCTTCAGTTTTTTTAGCACAACCAACGAAAGCTAAAGTAGTAGCAACTGCAGCAGCAATAGCGATTTTTTTGAATAACATGGCATCACTCTCTAAAATATGAGATTAAAAAAAACCTATGTTAGCCTGTTGAGTGCTTTTATTCTTCCTAATATTTTTAGGCAGTAACAATGCAGAGGCAGTCTAACTGGTCTGCGAATATGCTATCACTGCGCATTTTGAATTACTACTAGGACGCTGTTAAAAAATGCAAAAAAAGTTAAAAATTGAGCATTTTTTTAACAGAAAATAACAATCAATCGGAACATTTATATTGGATAAGTACTAAATAACTCGCTAAAAATTATGGTTTTTTAAAAGCGATATTTTTCAGACATATTAGCTTGTATATAAAGTTTACATAGAAAATGGCTGATTGTAGCTTTATGTAAATAAAGTCAACCAAATAAAAAGGCTATCGTTAGAGATAGCCTTTTATAGAAAAAAAGAATAAAGACCTGTTTAGTTGGTCGCTTTACGCTTCATTTGATCGAAGAAATCATCATTGGTTTTGGTTTCTTTCATGCGATCAAGCAAGAATTCCATTGCAGCTAATTCATCTTGTGTATGAAGTAGCTTGCGTAGAATCCAGACTTTACGTAGGTTATCTTCACTCATCAAACGTTCTTCACGACGCGTACCCGATTTCTTGATGTTCATTGCAGGGAATACGCGTTTTTCTGCAATGCGGCGATCAAGGGTAATTTCCTGGTTACCGGTACCTTTGAATTCTTCGTAAATCACTTCATCCATCTTGCTGCCGGTTTCAATCAGGGCAGTAGAGATAATGGTCAGTGAACCACCTTCTTCAATATTACGTGCAGCACCGAAGAAACGTTTTGGACGTTCAAGCGCATGTGCATCCACACCACCGGTCAAAACCTTACCTGATGAAGGAATCACAGTGTTGTAAGCACGTGCTAGACGGGTAATCGAGTCCAGCAGAATTACCACGTCTTTTTTGTGTTCTACCAAACGTTTGGCTTTTTCAATGACCATTTCAGCCACTTGTACGTGACGAGCTGGAGATTCATCAAATGTAGAAGCAATGACTTCGCCACGAACGGTACGTTCCATTTCGGTTACTTCTTCTGGACGTTCATCAATCAGAAGCACAATAAGGAAACATTCAGGATTGTTACGTACAATTGACTGCGCAATGTTTTGTAACAACATGGTTTTACCCGCTTTAGGCGGAGCAACAATAATCGAACGTTGACCTTTACCAATCGGTGCCACCAGGTCGACTACACGTGCAGTCAAGTCTTCAGTCGTACCGTTACCTAGTTCCATGACTAATTGTTCAGTCGGGAACAATGGGGTCAAGTTTTCGAACAAGATTTTGTTGCGTGAGTTTTCAGGTGTGTCGTAGTTAATTTGATTAACTTTTAAAAGCGCAAAATAGCGTTCGCCTTCTTTAGGTGGGCGAATTGTGCCGGTAATGGTATCACCAGTGCGTAAGTTGAAACGACGAATTTGTGATGGGCTGACATAAATGTCATCCGGGCCTGCAAGATAAGAGCCCGCTGCTGAGCGTAGGAAACCAAAACCATCAGACAGAATTTCCAGAACACCATCACCAAAAATCTCTTCGCCATTCATTGCATGGCGTTTTAAGATGGCAAAAATGATGTCTTGCTTGCGGTTACGAGCCATTCCTTCTAGGCCCATAAACTCGGCAATCTTGATGAGTTCGCCAATCGGTTTTTTCTTGAGTTCAGTTAAATTCATAGGGGGTCAGATAGAATCAAAATTCTGGGATGATGAGAAAAGGGAGCAACATTCAGCCGCTTACACGCAATAAAAGTAACGCAATTGTATTTGCACAATAACAATTCAGAGGTCTGATTCATTGTTTCGAAGAGAAAAGTGTAAAAACAATTTCTGTTGCCGAGCGGCGATCTTATGTGTTGTGTCTTGTAAGAAAATGACGGATTAGAAATCCTTTATTCCTTGAACAAGCAATATAAGAGCTAATCAAGTTTTTGTCAATTTATAGACGAAAAAAATACGCTATCTGATGATAGCGTATTGGATTAAATTACACGGCTTTAAATTAGATATTTTCTTCAATAAAAGCAGTCAATTTAGATTTAGGCGCAGCACCGACTTGTTGAGCTACAACTTCACCATTTTTAAACATCAATAGTGCAGGAATGTTACGAATATTGTAGTTTACGGCAGTCGCTTCACAAGCAGTTACGTCAACTTTAACAACTTTTACTTTGCCTTCAAATTCTGTAGACAATACTTCAAGTACAGGTGCAATGGCTTTACAAGGTGCACACCAGCCTGCCCAGAAATCGACAAGTACAGGAACGTCAGATTGTAAAACGTCAGCTTCGAAGTTCGCATCAGTTGTGTTTACGATATTGCCAGACATGGAATGCTCCAAATAAATTTTAAGTTAGTTCTATAACTATAAGTATTACATAGCCTACTTTAACTATGTAGGGGGATATGTAAATTTTCAATCATTATATTGAGTTTGTCTAATTGATGCTCACGATATCGATCATCGTGTCCTACAATTGTTTAATCTGTTAAAAATTAAAAACTGCTTCATTTGAGCTGATAAATGGCTTTTAAATTGCATGCATGTGAATTACTCTAAGCATAATTCTTATAGGTTCGTTTGAATAATGTCTGATTTTTTGATTGATGAAGAGTTACTTGCTGCCATCGATATGGGGTCGAACAGCTTTCACCTGGCTATTGCTCGTGTAGATCATGGCGAAGTAAAAAAAGTAGCTTCGATGTCAGAAAAAGTACAACTGGCAGCTGGCTTGGATGAAAATAAAAATTTGACCGAAGCGGCTCAGCAACGAGGCTTGGCCTGTTTGGCACGTTTTGTCGGGCGCTTAAGTTCAGTGCAGCCAAACCGCTTGCGTATTGTGGCGACCAATGCTTTACGTCAAGCCAAAAATGGTCATGAATTCATTCAGAAAGCTGCTGAAATTTTACCTAAACCGATCGAAATTATTGCCGGTCGTGAAGAAGCCCGTCTGATTTATCTGGGTGTTTCACATACTATGGCCAACAGTGGCCGTCGTTTAGTGATTGATATCGGCGGTGGTTCGACTGAGTTGATTATTGGCGAAGCGTTTGAGCCGATCCATACTGAATCTGTACAAATGGGCTGTGTGGCATTTACCAAAGCCTATTTTATGGATGGCGAAATTAACCAGAAAAGTTTTGATAAAGCGGTGACCGCTGCACGTAAAGAAATATCAGGTATTGCCAATACCTATAAGGCAGCAGGTTGGGATACCGTAGTTGGTTCAAGCGGAACGATTAAAGCCTGCCGCCAAATCACAGTCAATATGGGCTGGAGCAATGATAAAGAAGAACTCACCCGTGAGGGCTTAGAAAAACTAAAAGACAAGCTGCTCAAATACAAGCACGTGACCGAAATGGAATTTGACGGCCTGAAAGAAGACCGCCGAGCAGTTTTGCCAGCAGGGATTGCCATTTTATATGCGGTATTTGACGTGCTGGGTCTCGATAAGCTGGTCTATTCAGATGGTGCTTTACGTGAAGGCGTGATGTATGATTTACTCGGTCGTTTCCAGCATGAAGACGTTCGCGACCGTTCTGTACATGCCTTGGTGGGACGCTATAATGCCGATGCCAAACAGGCCGAACGTGTAGTCAATACGGCACAGCAATTGTTTAATGGTGTTGCACAATCGCTAAATTTAACCAATGATGACAGTGACTTACTGCGTCGTGCTGCATGTTTACATGAAATTGGCCTGGCGATTAGTCACAGTGGTTACCATCGCCATGGTGCCTATTTATTGCAGCATTCCGATATTCCTGGTTTCTCGCAAATTGATCAAAACCATTTGTCACATTTGGTCGCTCATCATCGCCGTAAACTTCGTAGCGATGCGCGCGTAGATGTTTCGAAAGTCGGTGGTAGCAAACTTGTGTACTTATGTCTATTGCTGCGTTTAGCTGTTTTGCTAAATCATAGTCGTAGCGATGAGATGCTTCCTGCCATTGAATTAAGTGTCATCAATGAGCAACAATGGCAGCTCAGCGTTTCTGGCGATGCCAAACAATGGCCTTTGCTTGTAGCAGACTTGCATGATGAACAGGTGCAGTTTAAGCATTGGGATATTGAATTGAATATTCAGTCGGAACAATTTATCTATTAACAAGTGATTGGTTAACAGGGTATTGTTAATTTAGGGATAATGGTCGACCTATGAAAAATAAAGCTGCTCAATCTAAAGCATGGACAACGGTTCAAATTGCGCGTCATCCAGAACGTCCGCAATTTTTGGATTATGTTGGTGAAATTTTCACTGAATTCGATGCTTTACATGGAGATCGGTTATTTGGTGATGATGGTGCGATGATCGGTGGCTTGGCACGTTTTAATGGTCAGCCAGTCATGATTGTTGGACAACATCGTGGCCGTAGTACTCGAGAAAAATTGCAACACAACTTCGGTATGAGTAATCCTGAAGGCTACCGTAAATCACAGCGTTTACTGGACATGGCTGAACGTTTTAATCTGCCAGTCTTTACTTTTATTGACACCATGGGTGCATATCCAGGTGTAGGTGCAGAAGAGCGTGGTCAGGCAGAAGCCATTGCTACCAGTTTGGCACAGCTTTCAAGCCTGAAAGTTCCAGTAATTGCAACTGTATTAGGTGAAGGCGGTTCAGGCGGTGCACTGGGTATTGGTGTAGCAGACCGTGTAGTGATGCTATCTCACAGTATCTATTCAGTGATTTCTCCTGAAGGTTGTGCCTCCATTTTATGGAAAACAGCCGAGAAAGCTGAACAAGCCAGCGACGCCTTGGCATTAACTGCAGAGAAATTACAACAACTCGGTATTGTTGAATACGTGGTTGATGAAGGTGAAGGCGCGCATTTGCAGCCTGAAAAAGTGATGCAAGACCTTAAAGATGTGTTACAACAGGCTTTAGAAGAATTGCAATCGATGGATGCGAATGAGAGATGCGAAGCACGTTACCAGCGTTTAATGAAGTTTGGCAGCGACAATTCCGGTCTAGCGTCTTAAATCAAATCCAGTGCTTTCCTGCTGAGAGCACTTTTTTAATTGGATGTAGCGGCGGCATGGATTCCATGTTGTTGTTGCATCTGATGTCTTATTTATCTCCTGAAAAAATCCGTGTCATCTATATTGATCACCAATTGCAAAGCATCAGTGCCGATTGGGGACAATTTGTGTCTGAACAATGTGCAGTTCTGCATGTGCCTTGTATTGTTGAAGCGGTCGATGTACAACAAGGCAATTTAGAACACCAGGCGCGTAATGCACGATATCAGGCCTATGCAAAACATCTAAAACCCAATGAAATTTTAGTTTTGGCGCATCATCAGCAAGATCAGGCAGAAACCTTAATGCTACGCTTGCTTTCAGGTGCTGGCGTACATGGTTTGGCTGCCATGAAGCAGGTCGATGTGCGAGAGCAATTCACCATTTGGCGACCACTGCTCGATATCTCCCGTGAGCAGATTTGCCAATGGGCAATTCAGCTGGGTGTGCAAAATATTGAGGATCCCACCAATTTAGATACCCATTATGATCGGGCCTGGTGCCGTCATGAATTGTGGCCAGTGCTGCAAAATCGCTATCCTCAAATGCAGCAAGCTTTAAGCCGTACCAGTTATCTCATGCAGGATGCGGAAGACATTTTGCTGGAAGTATTACAGCAAGATTTAGCACTTTGCGGGTCAGTAACAGAAATTGATTTAAAAAAGTTATTCCAATTATCAAACGCGCGTCAAAGACAATTGTTATCCGCCTGGATGAAAGGGCAGGATACTTACCGCCCGAGTTTTGAGATGGTGGAACGCTTGTTGCATGAGGTGATTGGCTCCAAATCCGATGCACAGGCCGCATTGCACTGGAATCAATATTATTATGTGCGTTATCAGCAAAAACTTTTCCGCTTAAGTGCAGCAGAATATCTGGCTGAAAAAAGTCAATCGAATAGTTTCGAACAAACCATCTGTGTAGCGTTAGGGCAAAAGGTTGAAATGCTTTCAGGAGATTATCTGGCTGAAACTGCAAAAATGGGCCTGTCAGCAGCTTTACTGGGTAAAGAACTGAATCTGGTGATGCGCCAAGGTGGGGAAAAAATTCACTTGTATGGACGAGTAGGGGCGTGGCCGTTAAAAAAAGCCATTCAGGAAGCACAAATTTTTCCCTGGCAGCGTTATAGAATTCAAATATTAAGCATAGATAATGTTATGCTTGGTGTTTTTACACCAAAAGGGTTCTGGTTAGCTCAATCTGAATACTGTGAAGTCGGTGGTTGGCAACCCAAGTTGATCTCTTAGTTAAAAAATTCTAAGTCGAGTATAAATCCATGAGTGCAGCTTTAAATTGTAATATTAGTTTTATTGGTGGTGGTAATATGGCCCAAGCCTTGATTGGCGGGCTGATTTCGCGTGGCTTGCCGCCAACACGTATTACAGTTTCTGATCCGGTCGAGAAAGTCCGTCTTTTATTAGCAGAAAAAGATGTGCATGTGACTGATGATAATATTGCTGCCATTCGTGACGCCGATATCGTACTTTTTGCAGTCAAACCACAAATATTGGCTGGCGTATTAAAACCTCTCAAAGGTTTGTTTGAAGGCAAACTGGTGATGTCGATTGTGGCTGGGGCGGAAATTGCGACCATTGCCAATCTGTTAGAAACCAATCGAATTGTTCGTGTTATGCCGAATACACCAGCCTTGGTACAAACAGGGGCACATGGCTTGTATGCTACTGAAGCAGTGAATGCACAGGATCGTGAATTGGCCAGTCAGGTTTTGGCTGCAACCGGTTTAACCCTTTGGGTCAATTCAGAAGCACAAATTGATGCGGTGACTGCAGTATCGGGTTCTGGTCCGGCTTATTTCTTCTATATGATGGAAAGCATGATTCGTGCGGGGAAAAACTTGGGCCTGGATGAAAAAGTGGCGACTGCATTGACGCTGCAAACAGCATTGGGTGCTGCACAAATGGCGATTACCAGTTCAAATACACCGGCGGAATTGCGTAAAAATGTGACCTCTCCAAACGGTACCACGCAGGCTGCACTCGAAGTATTCGATCGTGCACAAATTTCTCAAAATATTCAGGCCGCTTTGGCTGCAGCTCAAAAGCGCAGTCAAGAACTTGCTCAAGAGCTAAGTGAAAGTAGCAAATAACTCGTTTTTATTTAGGAAAGTTCCAGTATGGGTGCAAACTCTGCGCTGATTTTTGGCATTATCATTAACGTAGCGATTTTGCTCGTATTCTTCCGTTTTCTCATGCAGCTTGCAGCGGTGAACGCTTATAATCCCGTAGTCATGTCTACTGTGAAAGCGACGAAAATTGTTGATGTTTTTGGCCGTATTTTTCCCACAGTAGCAAAAGGTCGTGTCAATTTGGCAGCCTTGGCCTTGGTGGTGATTTTATATTTACTCAAAATTTTTGGGGTGATGTATCTTTCAGGTGCCATGCCGAACAGTCCGGTACATTTGGTGATTTTAACTTTTGTCACCATGATTCAGGACCTGATTCGTTTCTGCCGTTATCTGATTTTTGCAACGATTATTTTAAGCTGGGTGGTGATGTTTACTCAGTCCCGCTCACCGTATATTGAAGTAATTCAAGAGCTGGCAGAACCTTTACTGGCACCGTTTCGCCGTATTTTACCGAATATGGGCATGATTGATCTGTCTCCAATTGTGGCATTCTTGGCTTTGTATATTGCTGAAATTATTATGAATGAAGTGGCAATTGCACTTCTGACTGGACTATAACATTCAAGTAGTAAAAAAGGACTCTATGGAGTCCTTTTTTATTGTGAAATAAAATAATTTTAAATCAGGATATTGGTGAATGAATAGCGAACTTGAACCTCAATTTATGCTTATTGATCATGAAGCTGATGCATATTTGGCAACGATAAAAATCGCAAGAGAATCATTGGATATTTTTAAAGGAAATTTAGAAAAAGTATCTGAAGGTGATTTTGCATGCGTCAAATTTTATATTCCAGTTAGCCTTGATTCCGAAGAGGGTGCGAATATCTGGCTGATGACGCCATTTTTTGAAGATCACTTTTGCTTTGCACGTCCTTTTGAATTGCCAGAAGAATTTACATGGATTCAGATTGGACAGTGGCTGAAATTCAGTGAGTTTGATCTTTTGGATTGGTATATTTTAAAGCAGAATGGGGAAATGATAGGAGGATATTCATTACGCTATCAGCGTTCCAAGCTTTCTGCAGAACAGCAGGTAGAGTTTGATCAGCGTGTAGGAGTAACCCGATTTATTGATTTATAATCTTTTTCTATGATGAAATAAAATATATTGGATTGAATAAAAAGGATTTTTTACGATATATCGTTTATGTAGTTTAAATGGAAAAGTTCTTCAAGTTGATTAAAGAACTTCTCTCTTTTGGATTGAAAATACATTTTGAGGAGGCTCATCATCTATAAAGATGAAAAATGAATCTCCCCTAACCCCTCTTTATAAAAGAGGGGAAATTTCTGGATTAATGTGCCTCATCCCAGTTATTGCCTTTACCGACTTCGACAATCAGCGGTACTGAAAGTTTTACTACTGATTGCATCACTTCAGCCAGTTTCGGTGCCAGTTCATCAGCAATATCGGCATCGACTTCAAACACCAATTCATCGTGGACCTGTAGCAGCATTTTGGCCTGATCTTTCGGTAATATTTTATCGACTTCAATCATCGCCATTTTAATGATGTCAGCAGCGCTGCCTTGTAGCGGGGCATTGATGGCAGCACGTTCAGCACCTTTACGTACCATCATATTACGCGCATCAATATCAGGCGTATATAAACGGCGACCTGAAATGGTTTCGACAAAACCTTGTTCCAAAGCCACCTGACGCGTACGTTGCATATATTCATAAATGCCCGGATAGCGATGGAAATATTGCTTGATATAGTTTTGCGATTCTTCACGGGTAAAGCCCAATTGACGAATCAGACCAAATTCGGACATGCCATAAAGTAAACCGAAGTTCACAGCTTTAGCCTGACGACGCTGGTCATTGGTGACATCTTCCAGTGCAATGCCCAGTACTTCGGCTGCAGTACGGCGATGCACATCCTGACCATGCTTAAAGGCATGGACCAAGGCTTCATCCTGAGAGAAATGCGCCATTAAACGCAGTTCGATTTGTGAGTAATCGGCTGCCAGCAAGACACGACCTTCAGGTGCAATAAAGGCTTTACGAATTTGACGGCCAATTTCTTCACGCACAGGAATATTTTGTAGGTTTGGATCAGTGGATGACAAACGGCCTGTAGCTGTGAGTGCCTGATGATAACTGGTATGCACGCGACCACTGTCATTGTTGGCCTGTTTCTGCAAGCCATCAGTATAGGTGCTTTTCAGTTTGGAAAGACCGCGGTATTGCAAAATCAGATCGGTAATCGGATGGTCAATTTTTTCCAGAATACTTTCACTGGTGCTGTACTGACCGGTCGCCGTTTTTTTACCGCCTTTAAGTCCGAGTTTGTCAAACAGGATTTCACCAACCTGTTTTGGTGAGCTGACATTAAACGGCTGTCCGGCCAATTCGATAATCTGGTTTTCAAGGTCTTGAATGGTATTGGAAAAATCTACACTTAATTGATCCAGGAATTTCAGATCCAGCTCGATGCCGTTTTCTTCCATGATGGTCAGCACACGAGCCACTGGCATTTCAATTTTGTGTAAAATATTGCTCAGTTCAGGGATAGCCTGTAATTTTTTCGACAATACTTCGTAGAGACGATAGGTCACATGCGCATCTTCAGCAGCATAATGCGCAGCGGTTTCAATCTCGATCTGGTTAAAGGTTTTCTGTTTGGCTCCTTTACCGGCAATCTGTTCAAAGGTGGTAGTCAAATGACTCAAATACACACGAGCAACATCATCCATACCGTGACGGGTCGCCACAGAATTCAAAACGTATGACGCCAGCATGGTATCGAAATACCAGCCTTGCAGTTCAATGCCGTGATTTTGCAAAATATGAGCATCATATTTTAAATGATGACCAATTTTCTCAACCGATGCATCTTCTAAAATCGGTTTGATTTGCGCGAGGATGGTTTCACGATTCAGCTGTTCCGGCGCACCTTCGTAATCATGGGTCAGTGGAATGTAGTAGGCATCGTTGGCATCAAAGGCCAGTGAAAAGCCGACCATTTCTGCAATACGATAATCCAGACTGGTAGTTTCTGTGTCAAAGGCAAAGCGTTTTTCAGTGCTTAAACGTTGGAACAGTTGGTCCCAGTCCGCTTGAGTTAAAATGGTGTGATAATTGGCTTTGCCCAATTGATCATCCACACTGGTCAGTTCTGCCTCATCTTCAGTATTAATGACAGCAGTCGTATTGATATCAGTCTCAATACTCTTGGCAGCCTGTTTATAGACGGAATTATTTGGATTGTTCGGATGGTCGAGGGACTGTAACTGGTTACGGAACTCAAGTTCGGTATACAGACGGCGCAGTTCTTCCACATTCGGATCACTAAGTTTCAGGTCTTCATAACAAAGACCCATCTCCAAATCACATACAATACTGGCCAACTGATGATCCAGGGTAATACCTTCGACATTGTCTTTAATACTTTGACCGACTTTGCCTTTAATTTTATCGACATTTTCCAGAATGCCGCCAATGGAACCATATTCAGTTAAAAGCTTGGCAGCAGTTTTCGCACCGACGCCGGGTACACCGCGAATACCATCCGATGCATCACCCATCAAGGTTAAATAATCGATAATCTGATTTGGCCAAACCCCGAATTTTTCAAAAACGGCATTCACATCCATTGGTTTGTCTTTAAAGCTGTCTTCCAGAGTCACTTTGTCGGTGACCAATTGCGCCATGTCTTTGTCGCCGGTCGAAATCAGCACTTGATAACCTTTGGCTTCTGCACGTTTAGCCAAAGTCCCGATCACGTCATCCGCTTCAGCACCCGGAAGCGTATGTAAAGGAATGCCCAAAGCGCGAATCAGGTTATGAAGATAGGGAATCTGCTGCGACAGTTCATCCGGCATGCTTGGGCGGTCACCTTTATAAATCGGTGAAAGCTGATGACGGAAAGTCGGTTCAGGGGTATCAAAAATCACCGCCATATGTGTCGGCTGAATCCGACGCATCAACTTTTGAATTGCAGAAATGGCACCACGAATTGCGTTGGTCTGTAAACCAGTCGAAGTGGTTAGTGGTGGCAGTGCATGGTATGCACGAAATAAAAAATATGAGCCATCGACCAAAACAAATGGTGGCATTGAAGGATTCCTAATTCAAATATCGGCCTTATTGTACGTGATTTTGCACATGAACATAGACACCTGATGCAAGATGCGTGTTACCGAATATCTGATGAATGCTTAAAAATCAAAGTCACAGCTGTTGTATGATCAAATCAATCAGGATTGAGATAAAGAAAAAATGGGGAAAGGACAGAGCGAAATCCGGATGATTTGGCTGATGGCATTGATTATTGTCGGGGTGGGGTCTTGGTTTTTGGATGTACGCATCTTCACCTATTTATGTGGCTTGGCCTTTGTCATGAGCCTGATGCAGTATGTCGATGCTATCCAGACACCGGCAGTACAAATTGCTACAGAAACAAATCTTTCAGTTCAGGAAAGCTCTAAAGTTCCTTTATATCTCTGTTCAATTATAGCCATTGTCGGCGGCATTCTTGATTGGGAGTTTGCCGTCGGGCTGGGTATTACAGCGTGGATTTTTTTCTTTTTAAGATGGTTGCGCCGTTTAGAGGGCTTATTGAACCTGTTGCAAATGCGGTTGCATCAGGGGCAAACGGTCACAGAGGAGAGGATTGAAAAACCACACATTCAGGTATTTGAATCAGCTCCAGCAACACAACCCATCGGCTTGATTGAACAGTTAAAGCAGTGGATTTTTCAAGGGAATCCGGTGTTAAAAGTTGCAATTTTGGTGCTGGTCATCGGTATCATCTTGTTACTGCGCTTTGCCACCGAACATTGGCAACTCAGTCTGGCGATGAAACTGGCGATTGTTGCAGCGGTCAGTGGGGCAGTGACCGGGCTTGGTTATTGGATGCAGAGTAAAAACCGCAGTTTTGCACTGGCCTTGGAAGGCTTAGGCTTAGCCGCATTATTCCTGACGCTGTTTTTTGCCTATTACAATGCCGTGATTCCGACGCTCGCCATCGCTGGACTGTGTTTTGCCTTCATCATGGGCGTAACTCTGATTCTCAGCTTAAAACAGCAATCCATTGAACTGGCGTTGATGGCGATGATCATTGCCTATATTGCACCTTTTACCTTGCCGGTCCGCAACGCGACAGCAATTGAACTGACTGCTTATTATGTGGTGATCAATCTTGCTGTTGCGATCCTCAGTACCTTACGTCCCTGGAAGATGCTGAATCAAATTGCCTTTTTAATGACAGTTATTGTGGGCGGTGGTTATGCCTTTTATCAGGGCAAAGAATTTGAAAAAAATACCTTAACGTTCTTGGTGGCGGTGCATACGGCAATTTTTGTCTGGTTAAGTTTTCGTTTTAGTCAGCTGCTGGCCAAAGAAGATCTGGCTCAGTTCAAACTGAAACCGGCTTTGGATATTGCCCTGATTTTTGGTGCGCCTCTGGTCGGTTATATTTTTATTTATTTGATGCATTTTGAAGAAACGCGCTGGCAGGCCGGAGCCAGTCTGGCCTTTGCTGCGGTTTATGCAGGCTTGTATCAACTGTCAAAACGCCATCAGGCGGTGCAGCTGATTTCACAAAGTTATTTCAGTTTAATGCTGATTTTTCTGGCCCTAATTCCCCCAATTCTGTTGCATAAACAATGGAGCGTGATCGGCTGGGCGGTGGAAGGACTGATCATTTTTATTTATGCCTTGCATCGCCAGTCAGAGATCAGTCGCTATCTGGCCATGGGGCTGATGATTGTTGCCGGCTTATCCAGTCTGTATTACCTGGTGGAGCTAAATGAATTTCCCCGTGAAATGTATTGGGGCTTATGCCTGAGCTATTTTGCCGTGGTTGTGGTTGCGAATAGTCGAGAATCTTTTAGAAATCAATTAAGCAGTTCTACCATTGCCTTTCACTGTTTGCAGATGCTGTCAGCCACGACCATGTTGATTGTATTGTTGCTGGATGAAATTGACGGCCCTCAACAGCAGGTGATGAGTCTGTTGATTGTCAGTGGCTTCTATCTGCTGATCAATGAAATCATGTTGCGTTGCAAAGCCACTTGGACTTGGCTATTTCCTAAATGGCTCGGCCTCATTCCTGTCTTTGTTTTTGCCCTGATTATTGTGATTGATCAAAGTCAGCAGGGCATGATTATTTGGCCAACGATGTTTGACCATCTGGGTTTTGCACTTTCCGGATTGATGTTGACTGCATTGTGGCTGCGCCCGATGTTGGGTGTGCGAACTGAAAAAGAGTGGGTCAGTTTTGGCACCCTGACCAGTCTGGCGATGACCAGCTTAACCCTGCTTCCAAGCACGCCTTATATCAGTGTGGTGATTCTGCCTTTGCTGTTCTGTGCTTGGTGTTATTGGCAGCTAGATAATCCAGACTGGAAAATGTTCTGGCAAGCCCGCAGCAGTTTGGTGCTGATGGCAACCTGGATTGTCTGTTCGCAATTGTTTACCCAGCAAGCTTTTCAGGGCTATATTCTACCGATCATCAATCCTTTTGATCTGGTCAGTATTGCCATGCTGGCGGGTTTTATCTGGATGTTGTCCTTGCAGCTGAAATCAGGTTTAGATAAAGGCATTGTTGCCGTGCTGATGGTGCTGAGCTTGCTCTGGCTTAGCAGTTATATTGTGCTGCGCGCGTTGCATGTTTATTTGGGCACGCCGTTTAATGAACTGGCTTTGTGGGGAAATGCGACCGTTCAACTGAGCCTGACTTTGTTATGGGTGGGTTTGGCTTTTATGACCATGAGTCTGGCTAGTCGAAAACAGTTACGTCCAGTCTGGATTCTGGGGGGCAGTATTCTGGTGATTGTGACTTTGAAACTGGTGCTGTTTGATTTGTCCCACATCGGGACCTTAACCCGTGTGATTTCATTCCTGGGTTCAGGTTTTGTGATGTTGCTGATTGCTTATATTGCACCGATTCCTGAACATCATCTGAATGAAAAATCCCCCTAAATCCCCCTTTGATAAAGGTGGACTTGAATCTAAATAAGTATTTGAGTTGATTCTCCCTCCTTTTATAAAGGAGGGTCAGGGAGGATTAAATTATAAAAAGAACTATTTCAACCCCGCCTCACGCTTTACTTCTTTGGTATTGGCATACTGATCAATATCTTCATCATTCAAAGGCTGAACAGCTGTAGGGCGATCAACAAAGCCCATTTTCGGCACAGGGATTTCAATTTGATTATTCAAAAAGCCGTTACGAATACGTTCCTGCATTTCATCACGCACTTTTAAAAAGTTTTCACGGTTACACCAGATGGCGAATAACAGTTCAATGGAAGACTCACGGAAGGCTGTAACCGTAACCGCCGGTTTAGGGTCAGCCAGAACCAGTGGATATTTATTGGCTACATCCAGCAGTACTTCCCGAACTTTAATGATGTCCTCATGAAAGTTAATGGCTAAAGTGATTGGAATCCGCCGAATCGGGAATTTGGACAGGTTATAGACGGGGGCACGAATCAGCTGTTCATTCGGCACGCGTACATAGACATTGTCCTGAGTCAGCAGTTTCACTGAAAGCAGATCAATCGAAATCACTTCACCTTCAATGGTATGACCACGAATTAGGGTCATTTGCACGGTATCGCCAATTTCAAAAGAACCTTCCCCAATCAGGAATAAACCGCTGATCAGGTTGGAAGCAGAGGTTTGCGAAGCAAAACCCAGCGCAACCGTTAAAATACCGGCCGCACCCAAAAATACACTCAGTTTAAAACCGGCTTCTTTAAGGCTGGCCATCACAAAGATCAGGAAGATAAAATAAAAAATCCCGCGGCGCCAAACCAGACTTTGATGGGCATTAAACCGTGAGCCAACTGTACGGATAAAGGTGTTGGAAACAAAACGCGCAATTAAAAAACCGATAAAACACAGCACGATGGCAACAATAATTTCAGTCAGACGTTCGGTATTGATATTGGTAAAAATACCTTTGAGGCTGCTGGTAATTTCTTTTGGGATATTCGAATCTGCCATATTGCCGCCTTAGAAAAATGAATCAAACATGTTAAACAAAGCACTTGCCGGTTCCCGTGGCGGATGGACATACATCACTTCACCCGCATGCGGAGGAGTACGGTTTTCAATCCGAATTCGTGGCGGTTTATCCGAACCCTCATGCAAGACTTTAATCTGTGAAGTCCATAAGCGTCCGGTACTTTCACTATAAAACAAGGGAAGTGCAGAAACAGGCACATTCATCCGATCAAAGCGTAGCTGCTGATGGCTGGTATTATGAAATTCTATCGGGGTTACCGCACGAAAAGCGCGAGGTTTGAGCTGATGCAATTCAGTACGACCATCGACCGAAGTGGCATAGCAAATCTCGCCATGACGATGATTGGGGCCAAACCAGGTGTCTTTCGGCAGAATCACCGGAATATCAAACAGCGGATCTTTTTGGCCTTCGACAAAACCTGCAATCCATAAAGGGGTGCTGATATACAGCGTACCGCGCTGTCCTGCGGGTATATAAATCGGATCGACCGGTTTAATCACCACGGAACGGTCAGCGAGACGTGGCATCAGTTGTAATTTATTGTGAGTGGACTTGAACATGTAACGTTCAACTTTTAGTGGTTGCGGAAAAGCAAAATTGGGGTCTTCAATCTCATGCCACTTCTGTTCATAGTCATACTGAACTTGAGGGCGATGATATTCCATGCGCCATTCCTGTAGACCACGGGTCAGCCTAAATAACAGTGAACCAAATTGCCAAGCTTTGGGCTGATTTAATTCAAAGGTCTGTTCGCCCCACCATTTGATTAAATTGGGCTGCTCTGCATCTATTAATTCATCGTTTTTAGACAACGGCATATTTCCTTTATAGCTTAATCATTAAAAACAGACTTCACGCTGTCCTATGCTTAGAGTACACTCAAATCAATTTATTCATCATTATAAACTTTGATGCAAGTACTTAAACAATTACAAATACCATATAGTTTTGCCAAGCGTCATGGCGTGTTGCTTAGATACGAGGGTGATCAGGCATTTATTGTGCGTCGTGAAAATACGCCTTTGCTGGCGATACAGGAAGCTCGTCGCTATTTTGGGCATCCTGCACAGCACCAGTTGTGTAGCGAACAGGAATTTCATCAATTACTCAGTTCCAGCTTTGCTGGCGATACTGGCGAGTCGCAACAAGTAGTAGCCGGTCTGGAAGATCATCCCGATTTACTTAGTCTGGCGGACTCGGTACCAGAAGCTGAAGATTTAATGGATCAGGAAGATGATGCACCGATTGTCCGACTGATCAATGCCTTATTGTCGGAAGCGATTCGTGTCGGTGCATCCGATATTCATATTGAATCCTTTGAAAAAAAACTCTCGGTACGCTTGCGTGTCGATGGGCAGCTACGTGAAATTGTGCAGCCACGCCGTGAATTGGCGCCGTTGTTGGTGTCGCGGATTAAAGTCATGGCCAAACTGGATATTGCTGAAAAGCGTATTCCGCAAGATGGTCGTATCTCTTTACGCCTTGCCGGACGTGAGGTGGATGTGCGGGTTTCGACGCTGCCTTCATCGCATGGTGAACGGGTGGTAATGCGTTTGCTGGACAAGCAGGCCGGACGTTTGAATATGACGCATTTGGGTTTGATGCAGCCAGACTATGAGCGATTAACCTATCTGGTACATCGTCCACATGGCATTATTCTAGTGACCGGGCCTACGGGTTCGGGTAAAACCACCACCTTATATGCAGCGCTATCTGACCTGAATGATGGCTCAAAAAATATTTTAACGGCAGAAGATCCGATTGAATACCAGCTGGAAGGGATTGGGCAAACCCAGGTCAACAGCAAAGTGGATATGACTTTTGCCCGTGCTTTAAAAGCCATGCTGCGACAAGATCCAGATGTAGTGATGGTCGGTGAGATTCGTGATCTGGAAACTGCTGAAATTGCCGTGCAAGCATCCCTTACAGGTCACTTGGTGCTTTCAACCCTGCATACCAATACAGCGATAGGTGCAGTCACGCGTTTGAAAGATATGGGGATTGAGCCGTTCTTGCTAGCCAGTTCGTTGATTGGCGTGATTGCCCAACGTTTGGTTCGAACCTTATGTCCACGTTGTGCCACATGGCATGAGGCAGATGCTTTTGAAACCGAGATTTTCAAGCATTTACAAACCGATACTGCATTAAAATTACCGCAACCGAAAGGTTGTGATCACTGCTCGCATACCGGTTTCATGGGGCGTACTGCAATTTATGAAATTGTCCCTGTGGATGAACCCATGCGCCGTCTGATTCATGGTAATGCTGCTGAATATGAACTGGAAAGCTATGCACGTAAACAGTCGGGTTCAATCCGCGATGATGGTTTGCGTAAAGTATTGGCAGGCAAAACCACTTTGGAAGAAGTCCTGCGTGTGACCAATGAAGCAGCGGATTAAGGCGAAATACTTTTCGCTTTTATCCTTGAATAAATTGCTGAACTTACCAAAGTCCGGCAATTTTTTTCATGAGTTGGGCACGAAATGGCGCAGTCGGATTTCCGGCATTGCGATACGTTTCATTTTCATAAAATTTTTCCCAGGCCTGAATCATCTCCAAAGTCACATCTTGTGTTTTGAGCTTTTCGACATCTGTTTTGGTGATGTTATACAGGCGTGTTTCAGCGCCATTTGGACCTGTTCCCCAGCCAATAATCCCTTGACCAAATTCAGGTAGTTTCATGTTGTGGGGTGTAGGCGGAATTTCCAGTCGCTGAATGTCTGGATTGATTTGAGATTTAACTGTAGGACGAATCTTTTCAGAGATGCTTAATGCGGCAAAAGATGCACTTGATGTCACAAACAGGAGAGAGCTAAGGAAGAGGGATTTCAACATGAATGAAATGAAATGTTGTAAATAAGAATCATTATATATTGTGGGTTTCATTTTTTATATTCTTTTTAAGAGCCAAATTAAATGGATTGCCTGATTTTATGGCGATTTTTTTATTTCATCAGAAGACTAGTTTTGGGAAGTAGGTATTCAGCGATTTAAAAAATAGTAAAGAATCTATCCTAAAATGATGTTATTCCTTTCAGGATAGATTTAGATTGGACTTAGGTCAGTACATTCAGAGTCACATTAATATTATTGCGTGTGGCATTAGAATAGGGGCAAACAATATGCGCGGCATCTACCAGTTTCTGTGCTTCCGTCTGATCCATCCCTTCTAAATGAATATTCAATGTCACTTCAATCCCGAACCCTGTTGGAATAGGACCAATCCCGACTTCACCTTCAATATAGGCATCTTTGCTGATATTGAGTTTATCCCGGTTGGCAACAAATTTCATGGCACCGAGAAAACATGCGGAATAACCGGCGGCAAAAAGTTGTTCGGGATTGGTGCCGCCACCCGGTCCGCCCATTTCTTTAGGCACGGTTAACTGAACATCCAGAATTCCATCAGATGAGGTTGCTCGGCCATCACGTCCACCGGTTGCTTTTGCTTTTGCTGTATAGACTGCTTTTTCTAAAGCCATTGTTATGATCCCTGTGAATTGAATTAAGCTGTTATCGTGTGGGATTTTGATGAAAGAATAAGCAGTGATTTTGTAATTTTTGTAAAGCAAAAAATTCGAGTTTAAAGCTGAATAGAATTAGAAATTGATAATTTTACGATGCTGAATTAAAGGCATAGAAGCACGAACAGCTTCCTGTTCGGTAAGGTCAAAAGGTACAGTAATCAAACTCGCGCCTTCAGTATGAACGATATCCAAAATTTGACCGCGACTATTGGTTGCGCCGGCGTGTCCCCAAGTTTGACGTTTTTCACCATGCCAGCCTTGTTGAGCTGCACCTAAAACATAACATTGGCTGTCCATCGCCCGTGCTTGTAGCAGTAATTGCCAGTGCATCTGACCAGTGGTATGGGTAAATGCCGCAGGTGCGGTAAGTATGTTTGCCCCTCGCTGACGTAAAGTTAAGGCCAGTTCTGGAAAACGTAAGTCATAGCACACCATCAGCCCAATATTGCCAAATGGCGTTTTGGCAACTACGACATCAGTACCTGGCTCAAAGAACCGAGATTCCTGATATCCACCGACGGCATCACCGACTTGCACATCAAACAGGTGAATTTTGTCATACCGTGCTTCAGTCCCTTCAGGGCTAATACATAAACTCACGGTACGTACACGACCATCGGTAATAGTGGAGCCATCTGGACGGAACGGGCATGGGAGAGTGCCCGCTACAATCCAGATCTGATATTGATGGGCCAGTTTTTCCAAGCGCTGTTGAATCACTTCGAATTGCGCTGCAGTCTCGCGTTGTTTTCCACCTGCAAAACAGACGAAGTTTTCCGGGAAAACAATCAGCTCTGCACCATCCGCTTTACTTTGTTGTATCAATGCTTCAATCACGATGAAATTGGCTTCAATATCATCTTGGGAGTTCATTTGTACAACAGAGAGTAAAGTCATGGTGTGAGCTCTAAATCATCATTTTTATACGTTTTGCTGCGACACTTGTTCCAAGGTCTCTTGTTCTTTTTGTAATTGTTTCACCAAAGGTTCAAACATGTTTTGGTTACTTTCATTTAACTTCATCAATGTTTTATGTGCATCTAAGACCGTGGTTAACATGGCATTATGAGTAATGTGCTCTTCAATTAATTCGCGGGTACATACTTTTGGATCACCGCAGTAATTTAAAATCACAAAAACCTGTCCTAAGCCCATGCTATTGGCCAAGGTGGTAATATCGGGATTGGTAGATAACATGACGGCCTGAATTTGATGAGTTTGCTTCAGCTTTAAACCCAGCTTGGCAAGTACACCTAAAACAGTGCTGTCAATAAACGTAGTTTGGGTTAAATCTACGATTGCCCCAACGACATTTGATTGCTGTTCAATTTTACTAAGAAGTTTGTCTAGACTGATACAAGATTGGGCACGCACTTCGCCAATAAGCTTAAAAATATGCGTTCCATTCAAGCTTGCATATTCAACATGACCTGTTGACATATAAATGCCATTTGCAGAGAAGGATCCTAAAATTATCACATAGGGCCACTGTAGACTCAAGTAGCCTGGAGTCGTATATCGCTTAGTTGAAAGTTAACATATTGATTATATGATTAATTCATTCGGCGTAAACTTAAGATGGCGATGTCGTCTGCCACATGCTCAGGGGCCTGAAAGGATTGATTTTGCAAATGAAAGACTAATTTTTCAAACTGTTCGTTCAGTCCGCCATCAAAAGGTTCGAGTGCACCATCTGAACAAATAATGAACCGTGCATGGCGATTCAGCACACATTCAAACTCTTCCACTTCCAGGTCTTCAGTCAGGCCCAAAGGAAAGCTGCTGGTGTTTAAAATTTTAGGCGGCTGGTTGGGTTCAAATATGATAGCTGGTGGATAATGTCCGGCACTGGACCAGCGTAATTGATGGGTTTCCAGATTTAGAACGCCGGCAATCATGGTAATGTGCTTTTCAATATTTTCCTGAACCAACATACCATTAAGCTTTTTAATCAACTCGCGTGGGGTTTTGGAACGACCATGAAAAGCGGCCATCCAGGAAGTCAATAAACTGCTGGTAACCCCATGTCCGGACACATCGGCCAGATAAAACATGATTTCTTTATCGCTGATTTTCCAGTAGTCGTACCAGTCGCCAGACAGATAGGCAGACGGTTGAAACAGGGTTTCAACTTTATAGTTCATTAATTCTATGGGGTTTGGAAGTAAGCGTTTCTGTAATTCTGCCGCTGAAGGAAGGTCACGACTATCCTGATTACGTTTGTATTTAGCATCAATCTTCAGTAAGAAAGCTTGAGGATCGCGTGGTAACTGATTCCAGATCCAGCCGGCCAAAGCACCTAATTCCCATGCCTGAGCCAAGGCCGTCCCTTCATTTTCAAAAGCCAGAACAATCGTAGGAAGTGACCACTGATGAGTGAGATAGTCCTGCACATCAGCAATCGCCAAGATAGTTGGGTCATACAAGTCAATATCATTTATGTGAATCATTTGCACACCGGGAAGTGCACTGAGTACCTGATCTAAATAAGGAATATTGCGAGTCGGTTGAATGAAATACATAAAGAAATTGTATGACCCTTAAATTGATAACATCTAGAGTTGTACTATAACAATCTAATGATCAGCAAAGGAAGATGCTGTACTGATCATATTGCTATTAAATAGATACGACTTATTTGGTCATGCTGTCTACGTCATCTTCTGAGGTTTCATTATTGAATTGATCAGGATTGTCTTGCTGATCTTGATCTTCAGAGCTGTCCTGATCATCTTCAATGAACATGCTTTCAGGTTCGAGCCCTTTCTTTTCAGCAATGGAGAAGCTTTTACGCTGTAAATAAATATCGCGTATCGCAGCGTATTTATCACCTTGTAATACATCTTCAATGTCTAAAAGTTGCGAACGTGCATCAATACCGCGTAACACTTGCTCACTCCAGTACAGTCCATCATGATCTTCTAAAATATACTTTTGTGGGCGTGCCTGACCATCTACCACCAGACCCAAAGTATCACGGAAGGTACTTGGGCCAAATACAGGCAATACCAGATAAGGACCAGAAGGAATGCTGTAATAACCCAGTGTTGTGCCAAAATTTTCTTCTTCGACAGATAAACCGATACGACGAGCAGGATCAGCAAAGCCTAAGGTGGTCAGGGTGTTAATGGTAAAGCGACCTAAAGATTCTGCAGCACGAAGCGGGCGACCTTGAATCAACTGGTTTACCGCATTCCACGGCTCCCCTAAATTTTTACGAAACTGGCGATAAGAGCCGCGTACTTCTGTCGGGACTTTTTCCTTATATTGAATAGCGAGAGGGCGGGCAACGTTACGATCTAATGCATCATTAAAAGCAAAGATCTGTCTATTTAAAGGTTGTAATGGATCTTTCTGGTTTTCAGGTTGAGTTGCGCTTGCATCCACTTTCAAATCTTTGGCTTTAATGTTTTTTAATTCTTTCAATGCTTCAAGTCGGGAAGGTGAGTGTTGAGCAGACTGGGTTTGTGCTGTAGCAGATTCTAGCTCTGAGGTAGTCTGTGGTTCAGAAGGAGCAACTAAATCCTGTGCAAATACAGGAGCAATTAACCCTAAAGATAAAAAGCTAGCCCAAATATAATGAAAGTGACGCATAAAAAATCCTAGAGCTCTATTAAGCCGGTACTTAAAGCTAAAAATACGTAATAAAGTATATTAACAGGTCTTTGAATAGGCGTATTAAAACAAATTTGATCAAAATATGTAGGAAAAAATGATAAAACGTCTAAAAAACGTCCTGATGGTGTTAAAAGTTAAAAAAGGGGGTTGCGTTGGGTTGGGAATGCTATAGAATGCACATCCATCGGCGGTGATGAAGATTAAAACTTCTGATAAAACAGCAACTTAGCGCGAAGTGTTGAGATTGGGTTTTAGAAAGAAAGTTTAAAATAATTTGAATTACTGATT
>NZ_JBIQOB010000013.1:0-103086 GCF_044130285.1 Acinetobacter sp. BSP-28 | reverse complement strand
GGAAACGTGTGGCATGGATGCCACACTCATGAATTCAATACTTACTAAAATCTATTTTAAATTTTGGCTTCAAGGACGAATTTTAGTAATAGAAAAATGATTTATGAAAGAAGTCTACTATAGATTTTAAATTGAATTTATCGGAGTTGTACTTTGCTGTATTAAAAATAAGGGACATTCAGCGAGTGATGCTATTGATAAATTGGGGGGGAATATTAAATTCCCCAAATAGGATGATTTTAAGGCACTAATACATTTAACTGACGCAGAATATGACACAGCTGAATCATCGGCATACCCATTAAAGTAGTCTGGTCTTGACCAATCATCTGTTCAAACAAACTAATCCCCAAGCTTTCACACTTAAAACTGCCGGCACACATCAAAGGCTGTTCGACTTCAATATAGCGTTCAATTTCAGCCAGACCCAGTTTACGGAATTTGACCTTGTAATGTTCAACCAAGGTTTTTTCAAAGCCAGTAGAGAGTTGTTGGACACTTAAAGCAGTACTGAAATAAACAATTTTGTCAGAATTGGCCTGTAACTGTTTAATAGCCTTTTCCACAGTCAAAGGTTTGCCAATAAAAATATCCGGTGCACCTTCACGCCAGGCCACCTGGTCAGAACCAATCACAATCGCTTCGGGATGCTGTTCTGAAATCGTTTTGGCTTTTTCAAAAGCCAGTCGCTGGGCTAAATGATCGGCATGATTTTCACCGCGAGGTGATTCATCAATATTTGGCACCATACTTTGATAATCAATACGAAGGCGATCCATCAGGTCTTTACGGGTTTGACTGCTTGAAGCCAAGATTATTTGGGGAGTATTCATCACACTGCATATTCCATAAGCACATCAAGCGGGACATAGGAGAGCACAGCTTGATGGCAAGCTTGAATTTTAATGGGAGGGGCAATACCGGCCTGGTACGCTTCAACCCAACGGGTCACACAAATACACCAGAAATCACCCGGCTCTAAACCCGGAAAATCTACTTCTGGCAAAGGCGTGATCAAGTCATTACCTACTTTTTGAGAGAAATTCAGAAACTCAGCGGTCATTTGTGCACACATGGTATGCTGACCTAGATCTGTCGTCGCAGTATGGCAAAAGCCGTTACGAAAATAGCCCGTAATAGGAGAGTAGCAACAGCTTGCCAAGGGTTCGCCTAAAACATTCAAGCGATTGATATTTGGATCTGGATGAATAGACATAAGCTCTAAATCATGAGGTGGCTTTTGACTATGATAATCAAAACTTTGTCTTTCGACAGCTTTTCTGCAAAAGATGCTAACCTTTTTCTACATAATCATTTAAAATCGGGGCGTTTTTTATATCTATAAAGTGAGCTCTACATGAACTTTCAGCGTATGACTGACCTGGATTTGGCAGGTAAGCGTGTACTAATTCGTGAAGATTTAAACGTGCCTGTTAAAAATGGTGTAATTACCAGTGATGCACGTTTGCGCGCAGCATTACCAACAATTAAGGCGGCCTTGGAAAAAGGTGCAGCAGTAATGGTTTATTCACACCTTGGTCGTCCAGTTGAAGGTGAGCCAAAACCTGAACAATCTTTAGCGCCTGTTGCAGCTTATTTAACTGAAGCTTTGGGTCAAGAAGTAAAATTATTTACTGATTATTTGGATGGTGTTGAAGTTGCGGCCGGTCAAGTCGTATTACTTGAAAACTGCCGTTTCAATGTAGGTGAAAAGAAAAACAATCCTGAACTTGCACAAAAATATGCAGCACTTTGCGATGTATTTGTGATGGATGCGTTCGGTACTGCACACCGTGCAGAAGCGTCAACTGAAGGTGTAGCGCGTTTCGCTAAAGTGGCTGCTGCGGGTCCATTGTTGGCAGCTGAGCTGGATGCTTTGGGTCGTGCACTTAAAACACCTGAAAAACCAATGGTTGCCATTGTTGCGGGTTCTAAAGTTTCAACCAAACTAGACGTGTTAACTTCACTTTCTGATATTTGTGATCAAATTATCGTAGGTGGTGGTATTGCCAATACATTCCTTGCTGCGGCAGGTTTCAATGTTGGTAAATCATTATGTGAAAATGATTTGATCGACACAGCCAAAGCGATTGCGGCAAAAGTTTCTGTACCGCTTCCAACAGACGTAGTGGTTGCTGATGCTGCTGAAATTAATTTTGATGATTTCCTGGGTTCATTGGCTGCGGCTAAAGCTATAGTGAAAAAAGTTGAAGATGTTGCAGACAACGACATGATTTTGGATGTAGGTCCAGAAACTGCCAAAGCCTTTGCTGAAATCTTGAAAACGTCAAAAACTATTCTTTGGAATGGTCCTGTAGGCGTATTTGAAGTGGATCAATTTGGTGAAGGCACTAAAGCGCTCTCTTTAGCTATTGCTGAATCGGAAGGTTTCTCTATTGCAGGTGGTGGTGATACTTTGGCTGCAATTGATAAATACGAAGTTGCAGACAAGATTGGCTACATCTCAACAGGTGGCGGTGCATTCCTTGAATTTGTAGAAGGCAAAACGCTTCCTGCAGTTGCTGTGCTTTTAGAACGTGCTTAATTAAGCAGTTTGGCAGCAATGAAAAAAAGGTTGACTTCGGTCAGCCTTTTTTTCATTTGAGTGATTCATTTTTTAGTCATAAAAATGCAATATAACTGAAATAAAATTCCGGTCATTAAATCTCCTGTCGTAGGAAAATGTGATGAACTTAAAATTAACACTTGCAGCACTTGTGATTTTACCTTTAGCTTTGACCGCGTGTGCCAAGAAAGATGAAGCGCCTAAAACTGAAACTGCAGCTTCTGCAGCAGCAGAGGAGCAAACAACACCAGAACAGCAAAAAGCGATTGATGCACTGGATAAGCCAGTTCTGGATGAAAAAAATACCGATGTACCAGCTGAAGTGGCAAATGCACCAGCAGATGAAGCGACTGCCGCTACCGATGATGCTGCTTCTACAGCAACTGCCCAATAAGTTTGTCATTTTTTATTTAAAAGTCCCTGCATAAGCAGGGATTTTTTTTGAAATAGTGTGTTTTGTTGCTGAATTGAAACCTGAGTCCATGTAGAATATGGCGCATTACCTGGGAGGATATTATGGCTCTAATCTCAATGCGCCAGCTCTTGGATCACGCTGCAGAACACAACTACGGCGTACCAGCGTTTAACGTAAACAACTTAGAACAAATGCGCGCAATTATGTTAGCCGCAGACGAAACGAATTCACCTGTTATTGTTCAAGCATCTGCGGGTGCTCGTAAATATGCAGGCGCTCCGTTCTTACGTCATTTAATTTTGGCAGCAATTGAAGAATGGCCACATATTCCAGTGGTTATGCATCAAGATCATGGTACTGACCCTGATGTATGCCAACGCTCTATCCAGTTAGGCTTTTCATCTGTAATGATGGATGGTTCATTGGGTGCAGACGGTAAAACGCCTACAAGTTACGAATACAACGTAGACGTGACTCGTCGTACAGTTCAAATGGCGCACGCTTGTGGTGTTTCAGTTGAAGGTGAAATTGGTTGCTTGGGTAGCCTTGAAACTGGTATGGCTGGTGAAGAAGATGGCGTAGGCGCTGAAGGCGTTCTTGACCACTCTCAACTCCTTACTTCTGTAGAAGAAGCACGTTCGTTCGTTGCTGATACCGATGTAGATGCCTTGGCGATTGCGGTAGGTACTTCACACGGTGCTTACAAATTCACTCGTCCACCTACAGGCGACATCCTGGCGATTGACCGTATTAAAGAAATTCATGCGGCGTTACCAAATACCCATCTTGTCATGCACGGTTCAAGCTCTGTGCCACAAGAATGGTTGGCTGTAATCAATGAATTCGGCGGCGACATCAAAGAAACTTATGGTGTGCCTGTTGAACAACTGGTTGAAGCAATCAAACACGGTGTTCGTAAAATCAATATCGACACTGACTTGCGTTTGGCTTCTACTGGTGCAATGCGCCGTATGATGGCTGAAAAACCAAGCGAATTCGACCCACGTAAATTCTTCGCTGCAACTGTAGATGCGATGAAACAAATCTGTATCGATCGTTATACAGCATTTGGTACTGCCGGTCATGCAGACAAGATTCGTCCAATTTCTTTAGAGAAAATGGTGAATCGTTATAAATAATCGATAAAGATTATTTATAATCAAAAGCCCACATTTCTTGTGGGCTTTTCTGTATCTAATTCTAAACCATTATAAATCAGGAAAATAAGGCAAAAGATGGAACTTATATTGGCTGCTGCATGCTGTAGTGTCATCATCTCGATTTTGTTGAAATTATGCAAGGCTAAAGGTTTTGATGCCTTGCAGATGATAGTCTGGAATTATGCGTCTGCAAGTGTACTCTGTTTTTTATGGTTTAAGCCGGATTTACAGCATGTTTCTGTCATGGATACGCCATGGTGGCTCATTGTAGCTTTAGGTGTGTTATTGCCGAGCATTTTCCTATGTCTGGCGAAATCCTTGCAATATGCCGGTATTATCAAAACTGAAATTGCCCAGCGTTTATCTGTGGTTTTATCGCTCTTGGCCGCCTTTTTTATTTTTCAGGAACAGTTTAATAGCTTGAAAATGATCGGGATCGGATTAGGAATTTCCGCCGTACTGAGTATTTTATTTTCACATCAAGCAACAGCACAAGAGCAGTCATTTTCAAAGCAAGGCTTGCTTTATCTGGCATTGGTCTGGTCAGGATATGCCTTGATCGATGTGCTGCTCAAGTACACGACAGGCTTAGGTGTGCAGTTTGCTGTGGCACTAAACTTGATGTTTATCTGTGCCTTTATCTTGTCGTTGGCTTATATAGCCCTTACAACGAAAACAGTGGGTAGTAAAAAGAACATCTTGGCTGGGTTGGGGCTAGGCGTTTTAAATTTTGCCAATATTGCCCTGTATGTTAAAGCACATATGTTATTAAAAGACACACCTGCAATTGTGTTTGCAGGCATGAACATTCTGGTAGTAATTTTGGGGGCCTTAAGTGGCTTAATTCTCTTTAAAGAAAAATTAAAACCTGCAACAGCATTTGGTCTGGTTTTAGGATTAGCCAGTGTTATTTGCTTAGCTTATGCCATGTCTGTTTGATATAACTCGATACAAAAATCAAGGGATGTTGCAGGAAATCTTCCTTTTCAGCCAAACCCAACAGCAAACCATTTTGATTACAACTAGGACAGGCTGGATAGTGGTGATCTTTTTGTTGATAGAGGTGAAGATAATATTGCTGGCAATGATGACACTCAAATTTCATAGGCATCGGCATAAACATAGACATAGTGAACCTCTTAAAAATTTTAATTGGTATAGATGGGGATGAAGCAAAAAACAGACCATAAAATAGTCAGTGCAAAAAATTGAAATTAAATATACAGCCCATTTAAATGCGCTGTATTTGAAAGCTTTTAGTTTTATAAAATCAAGATATTGGCTCAATCATGAGCGTTGAAAGCGCTGTAATATATCTTTCCAATAGTAGTTGGCCATAGCAATAGGATGTTTGAGTAGATCTTGCATTTCAATCGTGCCCTGAAGTTGACCGGGTTGCTGACAATGAGGGCATTTAGGATAAGAAATCGAAATAGCATCTAAGCTGTATTTCTGCATGTAAACCATTTTGCAAGATAGACATTCAAATTTTATGGGCATTTTAGAAGCAGCAAGCATAACAGGTACTACCGTTTATTTTTTGCGCCAATATACCTTAATACTGTTGCAAAAATAAGTCCTGAAATGACATGAAAGGGGCTTATAAGCCCCTTTTATTGTAATTTTTTTTAATCATAGCTTGGTGAAAATTTCTTCACGACTCAGCCGTGACTTCGGCAACTGAGCATTGAAATCATTTTCGCTGCGATAACCCAGTGTCATAATCACTGATGGAATTAAACCTTTTTCATCTAATTCCAATTCCTGGCGAATGATCTGTTCATCAAATCCGCCAATAGGCGTGGCATCAACACCTTCAATACCAGCTGCTAGCAGTAGTTGACCTAACGCAATAAAAGTCTGATTTTCTGCCCAGCGCTGAATATCCCCTTTTTCATTACGGTAATAATCCACATAACCGCTACGGCTGTCTTTTTGCCCCTGTTTGGCTTTTTCATCTTTAAAACGACCGCTGATATCATCCTGGTTAAGCAAGGTATCTAAATGCTGTTCACTAATATCCGCTTTGGTACAGAATAGAATGGTATGAGAAGAATCTAAAACTTTCGGCGCATTGTAGGCATATTTTCCAACCAGTGCTTTGGCGATACGTTCTTTGGCAGTTTGATGATCTGCAATAAAAAAATGCCAGGGTTGAATATTGATGGAAGATGGAGTGAGACGCAGAATTTCTAATAAACGTTCAAACTGCTCTTGAGGAATTTTTTTACTTGGATCATACGCTTTTGTGGTGTAACGTGATTTTGAAACGTTTAATAAATCCATGAGTGACTTTTCCACTATTAAATTTTTTATGATTTTACCTGATTCATTGCGGAAATAGCTTAGAAGAATTTTTAGATAACTTATATTTTGGCATAAAGAGTGCGAACATTTATTGTAATTTAGAGTAGAAAACTTAATAAAATGAATAAATAATAGCTATATGTAATGACTAAATACGAAATCAATATTGGTACTTTTTGCTAAATCACGTTTAATCGAATAATCACATCGCCTTTAGATTGAGTCGGACAATGATAGATTATACAAACTATTTTAAAAAACGATTAAAAACCCAACAGCAGATTGGATTGTGGGTTGGTCTGGCAGATGCTTACGGCACTGAAATTGCTGCCAATGCGGGCTATGACTGGTTACTCATCGATGGTGAACATGCGCCGAGTGATTTAAGAACCACACTGGCACAATTACAAAGTATTGCGGCCTATCCCTCGCAGGCTGTGGTTCGTCCACCTATAGGCAGTGTACAGCTGATTAAACAATTACTGGATATCGGGGCGCAAACTTTACTGATTCCGATGGTGGAAACGGTTGAGCAGGCTGAGCTGATGGTGAAAGCGGTACGCTATCCGCCAGAAGGGATTCGTGGTGTAGGTGCGGCACTGGCACGTGCAACGCGTTGGAACAGTATCCCGGATTATTATGCAACAGCCCATGAAAATATTTGTCTGCTGATTCAGATTGAATCGGTGACAGGTCTGGAAAATCTGGATGATATTTTAAAAGTGGAGGGAATTGATGGTGTATTTATTGGCGCTGTAGATTTGTCTGCCACTATGGGCTATCAGGGGAATCCTAATCATCCGGAAGTACAAAAAGCGGTTGTTGATGCCATTCAACGCATTCGGGCATCTGGTAAAGCAGCGGGGATTTTATCAACGGCGCATGAAGTGACGCAAAAATATATTGATTTGGGTACCGAGTTTGTTGCTGTAGGTGTGGATACCAGTGTCTTGATGAATTCACTACGCGAACTTTTGGCAAAATATAAAAGTGATGCAGAAGTGGTAAAAACTGAAGGTGGTTATTAATCTCTAATATGAGCTTCTATATTAAGTATCATGGAGTCTGAATGACTTTAGCTGTAATGATAGAAGCTCAGCAATAAAAATTTGTAGTTAATAAGCCCAAGTCTTTAATTCTAATTTTACATTTTTTTGCTCAGAGTCAATCTCTAAAATTTGTGCTGAATGTTCACGCCAGTCTCCCAGCACAATCCGTTTTTTACCCTGAATATCATGTATCGCAGGGCGATGTGTATGGCCATGAATCAGGATATCGACATCATTTAATCCAGTTTTTACCGCCTGCTGGTTCACATCCATGATGTCATAAGACTTCACTTGCTTGGTTTCTGCACTTTTTTTACGAAAACCATTGGCCAGTTTTTGTCGAAAACTTAAAGGCATGCGTTTTAACACAGCTAAAAGGAATGGATTACGAATGATTTTACGGAACTTTTGGTAAGACACATCATCTGTACAGAGCAAGTCACCATGTTCTAAACGGTATGTGGTTTCGGATATTTTTAAAATGGCTGGTTCAGACAGTAATGTGCCATTAAATTGTTTTAAGAATTTTCTGCCTAAAGCAAAATCACGGTTGCCGGCCTGAAAATAAACATGATTACCAGCGTGATGAAAATTTTGCAGAGCATGGATAATTTCATCTAGCCAAGGGGCAGTATAGTCATCGCCAATCCAGGCATTAAACCAGTCCCCCAAAATATAGAGTTGGGTATTTCTATCTTTATAACTGTCTAATAAATCCAAAAACCCCCGAACGAGTCGAGGGTGTTCAGGTGACAAATGTAAATCAGAGATAAACAGATAGGTCACTTATTTTCCTTAATACTTCCTCTCAAAGTCCGTCTATTGGATAGAGGAACTATATCCTTAACATTATTCCGTTTTAAAGCAGTGCTTTAAAACTCATTAAAGACGGAGAGGACGTTTTTTATTCAGAAATGATTTTTGCAGATTCAATTACAACGTTCTCTAGAGGAACGTCAGCGTGGTAGCCACGGTTACCTGTACGAACGCCTTTGATATCAGCAACAACGTCCATACCTTCAACTACTTTACCAAATACGGCATAACCCCAACCTTGAGCTGTTTTACCAGTATGGTTAAGGAAAGAGTTGTTTTTCACGTTAATGAAGAACTGAGCAGAAGCTGAATGAGGAGCTTGTGTACGCGCCATTGCGATCGTACCTTCATCATTGCTTAAACCGTTGTCTGCTTCGTTTTCAATTGAATCGCGAGTTGCTTTTTCTTTGAAATTTTCATCCATGCCACCGCCCTGGATCATGAAACCGTCAATCACACGGTGGAAAATTACGCCATCATAAAAACCATCACGAACGTATTCCAAAAAGTTAGCAACAGTTTTAGGTGCTTTTTCTGAGTTAAGTTCAAGAACAATACGTCCTTTATTGGTGTTTAATTCGACTTGAGGAAAACTCATTCTATAATCTCCTGATCATGGACAAAAAAGCCATGGGTTTTTGGTTGAGAGAAGCATAAGCAAACTGTAAACTACAAGGCAAGCAAAAACGTTATTTTCTTTGTTAAAAATGGAGAAAAGCGTTTTAATTATCCTATTTTATCTTATAGAAGTGATTTATCAACTATGAAGCCGAATGATGTTGTTTCATCCCTGCCAAATAACCCGACAACAAGTACTCAACCTGTCGATGCTGCGCAGCAAGAACAACAGCCGGGCTTAGATTTTGTACGTCAGATCATTACTGACGATTTGGCAGCAGGCCGCACACAGCAAGTGGTGACGCGTTTTCCACCAGAGCCAAATGGTTATTTGCACATTGGTCACGTGAAAGCGATTTGTTTGAACTTTGGTATTGCGCAAGAATTTGATGGCGTATGTAACTTGCGTTTTGACGATACCAACCCAGACGCAGAAGAACAAGAATATGTGGATGGTATTGCCAACGATGTAAAATGGCTCGGTTTTAACTGGAATGGTGAACCGCGCTACGCATCAAGCTATTTCGATCAATTGTACACATGGGCGGTACAACTGATTGAACAGGGCGATGCCTATGTAGATTTACAAACACCTGAAGAAATCAAGTTAAACCGTGGTTCATTTGTAGAGCCAGGTAAAAACTCTCCATACCGTGATGCGACTGTAGAAGAAAACCTGGCGCGTTTTGAACAAATGCGTAATGGCGAGCTGGGTGAAGGTCAGGCAGTACTGCGTGCCAAAATTGATATGGCATCACCGAACGTACATATGCGCGATCCGATTATGTACCGGGTATTGCATTCTGAACATCACCAAACCGGCGATAAATGGAAAATGTACCCGATGTACGACTATGCGCATCCATTATCAGATGCCATTGAAGGTGTTACACACTCGCTATGTACTTTGGAATTCCAGGATCACCGTCCATTCTATGACTGGATTGTGGAGAAAGTGAAATCACCAGCTGTTCCGCATCAGTATGAATCTAGCCGTTTAAATGTCGATTACACCATCACCTCTAAGCGTAAACTGCGTAAACTGGTAGAAGGTGGCTTTGTACAAGGTTGGGATGATCCACGTATGCCAACCGTAGTCGGCATGCGCCGTCGTGGTTTTACACCAGAAGGCCTGCGCGATTTCTGTAAACGTGTCGGTGTATCGAAGGTCGATGGCAGTATTGTCGATGTAGCCATGCTTGAATACTGCATTCGTCAGTCTTTGGAAAATACCGCTGCACGTGGTATGGCTGTGCTTGATCCAATCAAAGTGACATTAACGAACCTACCAAGCGATATGGATCTGACTCACTCACGTCATCCAAACGTCGACATGGGCGAGCGTATCATTCCATTAACGTCTGAGATCTTCATTGACCGTAAAGACTTTGAAGAAGTGCCGCCTAAAGGCTTTAAACGTTTAATCCCACAAGGTGAAGTGCGTTTACGTCATGCCTACGTGATTAAGTGTGATGAAGTGATTAAAGATGAAAATGGTCAAGTGGTTGAATTGAAATGTTCAATTGACCCGGAAACTTTAGGCAAGAACCCGGAAGGACGTAAAGTGAAAGGCGTTATTCACTGGGTATCTGCAACTCAAGGTGTGCCTGCAGAAGTGCGTATCTACGACCGTTTATTCACCGAATCTGACCCAGAAGTGGGCGATGACTTCCTTGCCAACTTAAACCCTGCATCACTCAAAGTGGTTCAAGCGGTGATTGAACCTGCTTTGGCAGAGGCGAAGCCTGAAGACCGCTTCCAGTTTGAGCGTGAAGGCTACTTCGTGGCAGATCAATATGATCACACAGCAGCAAAACCAGTGTTTAACCGTATTCTGGACTTAAAAGACAGCTTTAAGCCTGGAAAATAACTTTGTTGATTGTCTAGGATGATTCACTGTTGAGTCAAAAATGTTTAGATCAAGCTCAACTTCGGTTGGGCTTTTTCATGACAGCTATTTTATAAACATTGAAGCGACTAGGTTTCATGAGGGTAAATTTGTGATTATTCGAGATAAGAATAATAGCTTTATGCTGTTATTTGCGTGGCATGGCACAATTTTACCGAAAGTGATGCCAGCTCTAGCGGTTGTAGTCAGTTTATCGGCACTGTTGGTGTATTTAAGTGCAGCACATTTCTTGAGTATGCCAGAAGTTCCTGCCATTGGCTTTACCATCTTCGGTGTGATTCTTTCGATCTTCTTAAGTTTTAGGAATACGGCTTGTTATGACCGCTGGTGGGAAGGGCGCAAGCTTTGGGGTGCACTGATTGCCAATACACGGCATATTATTCGTGATGGTCATGTGCTGGAAAATTCTCAACGTCAGATTTTGATGTATCGGGTTATGTTATTTTGCTACCTGCTACGCGACCGGTTACGTCATCAAGCAACAGATATTCAACATTTCCGAAATGCTGTCAATTTAAGCGATGTGCAATGGCGGCAATGTGCTGAACATATCAATGCACCACAGTATTTACTTGAGATCATCCAGAAAGATTTGGTGCTGTGTTATAAGCAAGGTCAAATCAGCGACATTATTTATAGCACCTTGACTCGACATACGGTTGCCATGGGCGATATTCATGCAGGCTGTGATCGTATTATGACTACGCCATTGCCATTTTCTTATTCAGTTTTATTGCATCGGGCAGTTTATTCATTCTGTTTAATTTTGCCGTTCAGTATTGAAGCGAGTTTCGGTATTTGGACACCTGTAATTGTGGCATTAATTGCCTATTTGTTTTTAGGTTTGGATGCGCTCAGCGCAGAGTTGGAAGAACCATTTGGACTTCAGGAAAATGATTTACCCCTTAATTCGATTGTGCGAAATATTGAACGGGAAATGTTAAGTTCATTAGGGGCTGAAATTCCGCCAGTACTTTCAAGCTATAAAGGTAATTTAAGTTAAGTTTAGAAAAATCATTTTTGCTTCTACACGGCGCCGTTTAAGTCTTTAACAATTCAGTGATAGCCATGAATTTCAGATGTGTGCTATCACTGAGAAGAAGAATAAAAAGGAAGATATCAATGAGCGTAGTCATAGAAACCCAGATGTTAATTCGCAAACCGGTTGCAGAGGTGTTTAATGCCTTTATTGACCCCGAAATCACCAGCAAGTTTTGGTTTACTTCATCTACCGGACACTTGATAGAAAACTCAACGGTAGACTGGTATTGGGAAAAATATGAAGTGACCATAAGTGTGTACGTAGAACAGTTGATTAACAATGAACTGATCCAGATCATCTGGGGCGAGCCCAAGAGCACGGTAGACTTCATTTTTGAGAAGTTGACAGCACACGAAACTTATCTTCGCATTCGCAATTATGATATTCCACTGGAAGGCTCAGACTTACTTGCTTTTGCTATTGAGCAAACAGGCGGTTTTACTACTGTGCTGGATGGCTGCAAAGCTTATCTGGAATATGGCGCGCAGTTAAATCTGGTGAATGACAAGTTTCCGCCCTTTGCTGAAATGGGGGTGATATAAACCTGAAGTTAAACGGTCTTGATCGTTGGTTACTTGGTATGCAGGTGGAGAAGTAGTTGCCCTAAAGCTGGCTAAAATATCTGGATGTCTAGGGGTGATTGCAATTTTATTCTGCAACAGAAGAGACAGGCCGGTTTAATCACTGCTTGGGATTTTGTTCTTTTAACAATAAATAATGCGGAATCCTTTTTTTTGCCTTATCGCGTAACTTTTTCTTGATGTACAACACTAGGGCAAAACAGGTGGTGGTGAGGGTCAGCAACATGCTGTTCATAAAGCTCATGAGGGAACTGACATAACCAATGGTGGTTAAACGGTTCATCATGTGGATGACCTGCGGACTACTTTCGACACCGGTAATGGCCCAGGTACATAAGTGTTCGCAGTTGTTAATAATCAGATGATACTGGTTTTCGTTCATGCGCGAACGCATACGCCGTACCACTTTGCGGCCGCGAAATTTGGGATTGTGATATTGCTGGATAATAATGGTTTTGCCAAAGCTGAATTTTTCTACTGAGGTAATCTCAATGGGGCGTTTCTTAAATAAATGGGCAAAACCTGAATAATGAATAACCCGGCCACGACCTGCATAGATGCCGTGATGAGAATATCCAAAGTGTTTAACTATAAGATGTGCCCCTAAAGGAAATCGTATTTTCTGCTGTTGCATGTAGACGTTTAACCAATAAAGTTACAAATATATTTTAGTGAGCTAGTTTACTTCTTCTTTGTGAAAGAATCGACTGTTTCACTAAGCTGACAGGCTTTTATATCACAACTACATCACAGTATAAATGTGAGGATTCAGCATACCTCATGAGCCATACCAGCATGAAGAAAATATTGTTAATAAAATGTGCAGTTATCACCTTACTCGGTTTGACCAGCATCACTTATGCAGACCTTTATACCCAGCACTGGCAGAGTGTACTGTGGATGTAGACATTGTTCAGATTGATCAGCCACAAAACCTGCGCCTGTTTTTAAATGATAGCCAAACCCATCAACCGCTGCGTAAATTCAAGGCCGTAGCAGAGCAGCTGAAACCATGTGAAAAGCTATTATTTGCCATGAATGCAGGTATGTATCATACAGACTATTCTCCGGTCGGGTTATATATTGAAGCATCCCAGCAACAGCAAAAACTTAATACGGTAAAACAGGCATATGGCAATTTTCATCTGCAACCGAATGGTGTATTGGCCTGGAATCAGCATCGCAGCCTGATCGCAAAGACGGAAGATTATCAAAAGCTTAGGTTTAATGCTGAATACGCGACACAATCTGGACCCATGCTGGTGATTGATGGGCAGATTAATCCCAGGTTTTTAAAAAATTCCGACTCATTTAAAATTCGTAATGCCGTGGGCATTAAAGATCAAACCTTATATTTCGTCATCAGTCGAAATGCGCTGAGTTTTTATCAGTTTGCACAATTTTTTAAACAGCAGCTTAAAGTGCAACAGGCCTTATATCTGGATGGCTCAATCTCAAGTGCCTATATTCCACAATTAAAGCACGCAGACTCACTGTTTAATTTAGGAGCAATAGTTGCCTATGTCGAGCAACGTAACTGTTTTGCTCAATGAATTAAATCATCAATAATTAAAATTTGTAGCCAATTTTTAAACCGTAGCCTATGGCATGGTTATGATTAAACTCACCGACTTGGGATGCTTCAGATACACCGGGAAGGGGAAGATAATAAGTACCATCTTGTGCAGTTGCATCACCGAGCCAATAGTATTTGACGCCGCCTGAAATAAAATAGTTGGGTTCAGGATTAAACTGTAATCCCAGGCCGATGCTCTTATAGCCTTTTGTAGGATTTAAAATTGATGCAGGATTCCCCGTGCCTGAATCCCAACCGAGATCAAATGCAGCGGACCATTTCGTGGTCAATTGTTGTGCCATGCCTAAAGTTACACTCCATTGGTCCTTTTGATAATCATCCAGATTAAAGCCTTCGCTATAACTGCCATTGCTGAGCGCAGTTGTGGCAAGCTCCGATAATGCACCGAACTGGGTAGGACGTATCACAAAATCTTTCCAGTTGACCCAGCGAATGGTCGAGTACAGTAAAGTTCCATCCATAATACCGGTCTGGAAATCCAGATTGACCGATTGCGGGGTAGAAACTCTGGTTTTGGCATTGTCTATAAGCAGTAGCGGGGTACCTAAAATGTTTTCTTCTACATTGATTTTATGATTGATTTTTGAGTGGTAGGTCAAGGAGGCTTTTAAGGCGAGCTCGGGAACCTGATAGGCAAGACCCGCTTTCCAGCCGAGGCCAGAATCTTGTTTAAATTTGGCGTTATAACCATTAAATTCTGCATATACTCGCCCACGAAGTGCAATATGACCTTCCACGGTTTGATAGGCGGGACCGGCATAGAGATTAATATTTTTGAAAGGTTGATAGCCTAAAATAAAACCCAGGTTTTGGCTGTCGACATTGACCTGAGTACCTTGCTGGCTAAGCGCTGTATCGGAGAAACTGCCATTGTCTTTTAATGGATAGTGTAAATCTGAACCAAAGGGCTGATCATAGAGAATGCCAAAAGAAAAATTTGGAATGAATTGCAGTTTCAGCGCGGCACTATGGTACTGGAAAGTCTGGGCAATATTATCGGTTGTAGAGTCGGTACTGTCAGGGTTAACCAGATCTGGACGTGAACCGAGGGTATGCCCGGACACTTCAGGATCTGCAGCAGTAATGGTGGCTTCAAAATAATGTCCGGATTCCAGAAAAGGCAACACGGATTGTCCTGATTGATCCATGGCTGCCGCCAGACTATGGGTTGAGATTAGGCTGCATAATATTGCCAGTCTAGGATAATACCGTTTCATATATTTTCCTTTTTCGGCTTATTTTTATTTTTGCTCTTGTTGTTTTTTATCTTGTATTCTTGCTTGCTTTTATTCTTACTTGTTTAGCTGTTCTATCGGTTTGTTAAAATTCTTATTCTAGTAGAGCATTTTTACATTGTGTGGCATAGCAGATTCTGGAAAAATGATGGGAACTATGTTTCGAAGTATTAAAATTTGGCCATAACGGGCTATACAACAATTTTCGGGGACAAATAAAAAGGCATTTAGTTGACTAAATGCCTTTATCTAGAGGGTTTAGACTCTATTATTGAAGTGGTAGATGCTGTAATTCATTTAACTCTTTACGGCTATAACCTCTCGAAATTAAAACTTTTTTAATTCCGGTGATGACTTTTTCATCTGTTGCTTTAGTTAAAGCTTGGATCAATTGTTCATTCGATTTACAAGAGCAATCATTTTCGACACACGAGATTTGATTCTTGTGTTCGTTTTGCTGTTGATTAGCAGAAAACAGCTTTTGCCAAAAACTCATAGAGCCTTCATACGCAACCTAACATAGATCGAAATATATCCAGTTTTATGAGAAATACAAGACTATAGCAGTGATAAAAGCAGCAGTTAGACACAAAAATTTCCGATAATGTCATAATAAGTTAACGGTAATATGACAGTCACTACTTAGTGATTCTTTATAAGCATTTAATTTACAATACAATAAAAAATGAAGCCCAAGTGGACTTCATTCATAAGTAAAGCAATTCAGAACAATATAATGAAATAAATTGTTTAAATCTTTTCCAGTAACACACCTGATTCGACATGATGGGTATAGGGGAACTGGTCAAACATCGCAAACTGGCTGATTTTATGCGTCGTTGACAAGGTCTTTAAATTGTCCTGCAAAGTGTCAGGGTTGCATGAAATATAGATGATGCGTTCAAAACGCTGTAGCAGTTTTAATGTTTCATCATCAATACCTGCACGTGGCGGATCAACAAATACTGTATCAAAGTCATAGCTGGTGATGTCGATTTCTGCTTCCTGCAAGCGACGGAATTCACGTTCGCCATTATAGGCCTCGGTAAATTCTTCAGCTGATAAACGTGCCACCTGAATATTGTCAATCTGGTTTTGTTCAATATTCCACTGCGCCGCATAGACCGATGATTTGGCCAATTCGGTTGCCAGCACGCGATTGAATTTTGTTGATAAAGGCAAGGTAAAGTTACCATTGCCACAGTACAATTCGAGCAAGTCTTTATCAGACTGTTTGGCCGCGTTACAAGCCCATTCCAGCATCTTTTGGCACACTTGAGCATTGGGTTGGGTAAAGCTGCTTTCGATTTGCTTATATTGATAAGTACGATCGAATACTTTTAACTCTTCCACCACATAATCATCTGTCAAAATGACACGTTGACCACGGCTACGACCATAAATTTTAATGTTGAGCTTATCAGACAGTGCTTTTGCTGCAACTTCCCATTCTGCATTGAGGGGGCAACGGTAAACCAGTGAAACCAGCATTTCACCTTTTAATGTTGCTAGAAAATGAACTTCAAATAAACGCTTAGATAGAATTTCTGTCGCTTTCAGTTCTTTTAACAGAACAGGCATTAAATCGTTAATGCTTTTATCTGCAATTGGAAATTCGTCAATGCGAATCACCTGTTTTTGATTATCTTCACTGCGTTCAAACATCGCATAAAACATATCGTCGTCAGTATGCCAAATGCGGAATTCTGCGCGCATACGGAAGTTTTGTTCAGGCGACTGAAATACTTCTAAAGAAGGAGGATTAAACTCGGCAAATTGAGCAGAAATACGTGCAATCTTGGCATCAAGTTGTAACTGATAAGCTGAAGTCATATGCAGTAAAAATCACAAACACATTGAAAACAGGGATGGTAACAAAGTTTGCCTAAGATGACTAAACTTATTCCCCGATAAGCAGTAGAAATATACAGATTGAGCTCAAATTCAAATGCGATTTTTTGATATTAAGAATGATAAAGGCAGATTTTTATTCAAAGGAAAAAAAGAGGGTCGTTGGAATGGTTTCGGAACAAAAAAGAAACCAAGTCAACCAGACCAGGGAGAAGTTGACTTGGCAAAGAGGAAACGACATTTCGTTATATTGTTAAGCACTGAAGTATTTTTTAAGTTTGGGATGACGTTAAAGTTTTAATTTAAGGTCATCAGGCTGGCATTACCTCCTGCAGCTGCAGTGTTAATACTGATGGCACGTTCAATCACCAATCGCTCTAAAGGAATATCATGATCAAGAGATTTTAAATGCGTGATACCAATAATCGCACCTGAACGGGCAGCAATTTGAGTTTGCAAATATTGCAGTTGGGCTTGGGTGCCATGATGCAACACGGCATCAAACTCACCGCTTTCAATGTTCTGGATCACGGCAAAACGCTGTGCAATTTCTTTTGGCATTTTAGCTAGATACTTCAGAACAAAGATATTATTTGCGAGTACCACGGGTTGACTGCCAACTGCAAAAATTGCAGCCAATTGTTGAATCTGATCCTGTTCCTGCTCCGCCAGAGAAAGTACGCGTTTTCTTGGCAAAACTACATATTGATTACTTTCACCGGTCGGGCCTTGCAATTCATAATGATGGCCAGCACAGAATGCAGGGCACGGTTGCAATTCATATTGATGGAAGGTCTTTTCTGCCCAAGCGTAAAACAGTTCATATAAAAGCTGATGTGCTGGCTGTTTGACCTGTGCCAGAGTTGCGAAAGGCTGAGCCAGTTTTTTCGCAGAACAATGCTGCATCAGACGGTATAGATAGATCGGGCCGCCAGCTTTAGGGCCGGTACCGGATAATCCTTCACCGCCAAAGGGTTGAACACCCACCACAGCACCGACAATATTACGGTTGATATATAAGTTACCGACTTCTGCCTGTGCAATGACAGTCTGAATGGTCTCATCAATACGGGTATGCAGTCCCATCGTCAGACCATAACCTTTGCTATTGATCTGCTCAAGTAACTGTTCTAATTGACCGTATTTATAGCGAATGACATGCAGCACTGGACCAAATACTTCACGCTGTAAATCATCTAGATTAGGTAATTCAATCAAGGTCGGTGGAATAAAGGTGCCTTGACTTAAAGCCTGATCCTGTGCTGTATTCAGCATCAGCTGATGAACGGGATGACCTTTAGAGCGCATTTGATCAATATGTTTTTGAATATTGCTTTGTGCCTCAAGATCAATCACCGGGCCGATATCGGTTTTAAGCAGGAAAGGATTGCCGACTCGAAGTTGTTGCATGGCGCCTTTGAGCATGCGGATGACAGTATCTGCATTATCTTCTTGAACGCAGAGCACACGCAGGGCGGAACAGCGCTGACCTGCACTGTCATAGGCTGAACTGACTACATCCAGAATCACTTGTTCGGTTAATGCAGATGAATCGACAATCATGGCATTTTGACCGCCGGTTTCTGCAATTAAAGGAATTGGATGACCTGATGGACTCAGTCTTTGCGCCAGCGTCTTTTGTAAAATTTTGGCGACTTCGGTTGAACCGGTAAACATGATGCCTTGAATACGCTCATCAGAACTTAATTGTGCACCGACCGTTTCACCTTGTCCTGGCAAGAGTTGTAGTACGTCATTTGGAATGCCGGCTTCCCATAAGATTTGAATCGCTTGTGCAGCAATCAGTGGTGTCTGTTCGGCAGGTTTGGCAATCACGATATTACCGGCAACCAGTGCCGCGGAAATTTGCCCGGTGAAAATGGCTAAGGGGAAATTCCAAGGGCTGATACATAACACCGTACCCAGTGGCTGAATAACGGCATCATCGTCCAGATCAATCATTTGTGCTGCGTAATAACGCAGAAAGTCTATTGCTTCACGAACTTCGGCAATCGCATTGGCATAGGTTTTACCACTTTCACGGCATAACAGAATCATCAGTTCTTGCATGCGTGATTGCATGATATCCGCTGCACGCTGTAGGCAAGCGGCACGTGTATCTTTAGCTGTATTGCTCCATTCAGCTTGAGCATTAACGGCATTATCTAGGGCTAGACTCACTTGTGCAGCAGTTGCTTCATGCACGTGGCCGACAAGATCAGAGTGATTTGCAGGATTCACAATAAGAAGTGATTGTGAAGTTGCCTCATTTGAGTCATTTTCAAGACCGAGGTTTTTACCCAAAGCCTGAGCTTGCCATTGCTGCTGACTAACATCCTGTGCAGTTTGATTTAGTAGCATTAACTCATGATCATTGGCTAAATCCAGACCAGCAGAGTTTGGACGGATATCGCCGTATAAATCTGCAGCCAGAGGAATAGCAGGGTGCTTTTGACCAATATGTGATTCTTTGGCTGCATTTTTCAAAATTTCTGCATGCGGATTTTCAATCAGGTCCTCAATTTTTAAGGTTTTGTCTGCAATCCGGTTAACGAAAGAAGTATTGGCGCCATTTTCCAGTAAACGACGGACTAAATAAGCCAGCAAGGTTTCATGATTCCCTACAGGGGCATAGATACGGCACGGCACCCCCAGTTTGTTATCTGTTTTATTCCCCACCACCTGTTCATACAGTGGTTCACCCATGCCATGCAGGCACTGGAATTCATATTGACCCGCATAGTAATGGTTTGGATCTGCCAGATGGTAAATAGTCGCCAGTGTTTGGGCATTATGGGTGGCAAACTGCGGGTAAATCTGCTCTGGGGCTGCAAGTAACTTTTTAGCGCAGGCAATATAAGATAGGTCAGTATGCATTTTACGGGTAAACACCGGATAGTCCGTCATGCCTTCAATTTGGGCTTTCTTGATTTCGCTATCCCAGTACGCGCCTTTGACCAAACGGATCATCAGGCGTTTTTGACTGCGTTTGGCCAGATCCACCACATAGTCCACCACGTAGAAACAGCGTTTCTGATAGGCCTGAATCACAAAGCCAATGCCCTTCCAGTCAGTAAGAGTCGGTTCAAAACACAGACGCTCCAGTAATTCTAGGGAAATTTCCAGACGTTCAGATTCTTCTGCATCAATATTCAGACCAATATTGTATTGTTTGGCAAGTTGAGCCAGCTGCAGTACTTTTGGATACAGCTCCTCATGCACACGGTCAATCTGCGCACGCTGATAGCGTGGATGCAGGGCAGAAAGCTTGATCGAGATGCCGGGGCCATCGTAAACATCTTTGTCTTTGGAGGCCTGACCAATGGCATGTATGGCATTGTTATAATCCTGAAAATAACGTTCAGCATCATGTTCGGTCAGCGCGGCTTCACCGAGCATGTCATAGGAATAACGGAAACCTTTATCTTCTAGAGGTTCTGCATGTTTTAGCGCTTCCTGAATGGTTTCACCGGTGACAAACTGTTCACCCATCATGCGCATCGCAACATCGACGGCCTTACGGATAATGCCACGACCACTACGGGCCAAAAGACCGGTCAGTACGCTAGACAAACTTTTCTGTTTGGGTGTTTCCATCAGCTTGCCGGTCAGCATGAGGCCCCAGGCTGCAGCATTAACAAACATCAGGTTGCTTTGCCCGACATGTTCTTTCCAGTTGCCCTGATTGATCTTGTCACGAATCAGCAAGTCACGCGTAGCACTGTCTGGAATCCGCAGCAGAGCTTCTGCCAGACACATCAGGGCAATGCCTTCTTGCGAGGAGAGGGAAAATTCCTGTAATAAACCCTGAACAATCCCGGCTTTACCGGCAGAGCTTTTGCGTTCACGCAAGCTATGAGCCAGATTAAACGCTAGATCATAAATGCGCTGATTCAGTTGTTCAGAAATCTGGCTATATTCAAGCAGGTTTTCAACACACTCGGGTTCAGCACGGCGCCAGGCAGTATTAATTTCAACTTCATAATCATTCTTTTCTTTGAATTCAGTAATATATTCAAAGTGAGGTTTTGCTTCATCGAAGTGAGTTTCGGTATCCATCATATTCATGCCAACGTCCTGTGCTGCCAATATTTTTGTTGAGTCAAATGCCTTATATAATTTATGATTACAGAATGAACGCCGAATAACTCACTATAATTTGTATTCATTTTAGAGAATAATTCTGATGACAAGCCCGATTTTCACCTTGGACAGAACGGATATCAAAATTTTAGATATTCTGCAAAATGATGGACGCATTTCAAATATAAAACTGGCTGAAGCGGTGAATCTATCCGCCACAGCAGCGTTGGCACGGGTGCAGAAATTAGCCAAAGATGGTTTTATTTTAGGCTATGAAGCCAAGCTTAATCCTGACATGCTGAATGCCAGTTTCGTGGTTTTTGTCGAGATTTTACTGGATAAAACCACCCCCAATGTTTTGGAGGAATTTTCAGATGCCATCATGCAATATCCTGAAATTGTGGAATGCCATATGATCAGCGGCGGTTTTGATTTTGTAGTGAAAATACGCTGTGCCAATATGGAAGAGTTCCGCAAAATTTCAGGACAAGTGCTGTGGCAATTGCCTGGAATTAAAGAAACACGAAGTTATCCGGTGATGGAAGTGATTAAAGAAAGTTCCAAGATTTATCTGAAAAGCAAAGGGTCTAAGTAAGGAAAAGTAAAAAGTTAAATAGAGCTAAGGGGCATCAAGCCCCTTAAATCCAATGATAATTCAGTTCATATTTATTTAAATTTTATAACGAATTTTCAGGTTGAGCCGGTATGCTATTTTGCAATTCAGCCATTTCTTTTTTATACAATTCATCGGCTTGTTCAAAACGTTGAATCACGTCCTGAGACGGTGCTTTTTCTAGCAAGCTCACAACAACAATGCTGACAAATGAAAGAATGAAACCGGGAATAATTTCATATAGTCCGGTACCGGCCATGGTGTTTTTCCATACAATCACGGTCAGGGCACCGACAATAATGCCTGCAATTGCGCTGTTTAAGGTCATGCGTTTCCAGAACAGCGATAGGATAATCAGTGGTCCAAATGCAGCGCCAAAACCTGCCCAAGCATAGGCCACCAGACCAAGCACTTTGCTGCTTGGGTTACTTGCAAGCACTATGGCAAGTACGGCAATGGCTAAAACCATAAAACGTCCCACCCAAACCAGTTCCTTTTGAGATGCATTTTTACGTAAAAATGATTTATATAAATCTTCGGTCAGGGTGCTTGAGCAAACCAAAAGCTGACAGCTAAGGGTACTCATGACCGCAGCTAAAATGGCAGCCAAAATGACTCCAGCAATCCATGGGTTAAACAGGATTTTGGTTAGTTCCATAAAGATGGTTTCCGGGTTTTGAGAAACTACAGTAGCCAGTTCAGCATGTTGCTGGAAATAGGCAATACCAATAAAACCGGCACCGACTGCACCACCCAGACATAGAATCATCCAGCTCATGCCAATACGACGTGCCGCTGGAATGGTTTTCACCGAATCGGCCGCCATAAAACGCACTAGAATATGGGGTTGCCCAAAATAGCCTAAGCGCCAAGCCAGCGAGGATAAAATGGCGGCAGTACTTAATCCTGAAAGCATATTGGTCGCATGAGGGCGGGCAGTTTCAATCATGGTTGCGAACTGCTGACTATGATCACCAATAGCCATATACGCCATGATCGGGGTGAGTAATAGGGCGAAAATCATCAAGCCAGCCTGGAAGGTATCTGTCCAGCTAATCGCGAGAAAACCACCGATGCATACATAACTAATGGTCGCAATCGCACTGATCCAAAGCGCCGTGGTATAGGACCAGCCAAAAATGCTTTCAAATAATCGTGCACCAGCCACCATGCCCGAAGCACAATAAATCGAGAAAAACACCAGAATAACCAAAGCGGAAATAATGCGTAAAACACGTTTGGAGTCACCAAAACGACTGGTGAAATAATCGGGCAGGGTGAGGGCATTGTTTTGCACCTCGGTATGTACCCGCAAGCGACCGGCGACCAATAGCCAGTTCAGCCATGCTCCGACAATCAGTCCAATCGCAATCCATGCTTCGGATAATCCTGAAAAATAAATGGCGCCGGGCAAGCCCATGAGTAACCAGCCACTCATATCGGAGGCACCTGCAGAAAGAGCAGTGACCACACTGCCCAGGCTGCGGCCACCAAGGATATAATCTGAAAAATCGCTGGTGGCTTTATAAGCATAGAGCCCAATCCCCACCATGGCGACAATATAAAAAATAAATGTGATTAAAGTCGGGTTCAGTTGACTCATGTACTCATCCTTCTGTCCATAGAAATACATCTGTCCAAGATGAATTTTTATCCATATTCGGTAAGGAGCTGATTCAAGCACAGAATCAAAATTACCTTCTGTTACATTTCTAAGGGATTTAATTATATGTTCTGTAGTGGAATGTATCTTTAGATACAATTAATAAAAAATTAGTAAAATTATATAATTACAAATATGGTGCTAAATGTCATTTATCAAATGAACAGCAATGCATATGTTTAATTGAAAAATCAGGCGATATGATTTGGAAATTGTATTTGTTAATTGGAACATTCAAGAGCAGACGGAAATTTACAACTGCTTACATTCGCTACAAAGTTCGACTCATTTGTTATAGAGCATTGCCAAATCAATATCGTTTTACTGTATTTAAAATTGAACAAAGCTTTAGGATTTCGATATTGCATCATTCTAGTCCATACCTGTGAGTATATAAAAAGTGTCTATAGTACAACCTGATAATACAAGAATAGAACGTGATTTGCTGGGAGCCAAGGAAGTTCCAGCAGCATGTTATTACGGCATTCATACTTTAAGGGCTTTGGAGAACTTTCAAATCTCCAATCAGAAAGTAGGGCATCAGCCACATTTTATTCGTGCCTTGGCACAGGTGAAAAAGGCTTCGGCTCAAACCAACTTCCAATTTGGCAAACTTTCAGAACAACTGAGTCAAGCTATTCAGCATGCCTGTAATGTCTTGATCGAACAACCTGAACAATGGCGTGAGGCTTTTCCTTTAGATGTCTATCAGGGCGGAGCCGGAACCTCGATCAACATGAATACCAATGAAGTACTGGCCAATATTGCACTGGAGCATTTGGGTTTTCATAAGGGGCAATATGAACATATTCATCCCAATGATCATGTTAATAAATCCCAATCGACCAACGACGTTTATCCTACGGCACTGCGTTTAGCGACTTATTATAGTCTGGATGATTTGCTGCTTCAGATTCAAAAACTGATTGATAGCTTACAGATCAAGGTAGCAGAGTTTCAGTTTGTATTGAAAATGGGACGGACCCAATTACAAGATGCTGTGCCGATGACCTTGGGACAGGAGTTTCGTGCTTTTGCCACATTGCTCAAAGAAGATCTACGTCTGATTCAACATACCCGTGAGCTGTTGCTGGAAGTCAATTTGGGCGCAACGGCAATTGGGACTGGAGTAAATACGCCTAAAGGTTATGCATATCAAGCTGTCCAGGCCTTAAGTAAAATCACCGGTCTGAACCTGATGGGCGCGGAAGATTATGTCGAAGCCACCAGTGATTGTGGGGTCTTTATTATTTTATCCAGTACCCTGAAACGACTGGCAGTCAAACTTTCAAAAATCTGTAATGACTTGCGCCTGTTGAGTTCTGGGCCACGAACCGGTCTGGCGGAAATACGCCTACCGGAATTACAGGCGGGTTCATCCATTATGCCGGCCAAAATCAATCCGGTGATTCCAGAAGTGGTCAATCAGATTGCCTATAAAGTGATTGGCAATGATCTCACCGTGACCATGGCCGCAGAAGCAGGGCAATTACAGTTAAATGTAATGGAACCGGTGATCGCTCTTTCGATTCATGAATCGATTGAATTGCTGACTCAAGCTATTGCCAGTCTGGAAAGTAAATGTATTTCAGGCATTCAGGCCAATGAGCAAACCTGTTATGACGCGGTGATGCGCAGTGTCGGCATTGTCACTTTACTTGATCCGATTTTAGGGCATGCCAAATGTGATGAGATCGGCAAGCAATGTATTGCCGAAAACAAAACTATTCAACAAGTGGTTTTGGAGCTGAAATTACTGACTCAGGTGCAGCTGGATGAAATATTTGCATTTAGCAACCTGGTTTCAGAAGTAAGCCTGCAGCATGAACCTTTGGCACAGGTCGGCTAATTGCTTGTTACAAGAATTAAATATGACGCTAATAGAAAGGTAGCTGTTTAAACTGCTACCTTTTTTATAAAAAATAATCTCTAGATCAGGCTGTACAGGGTTAAAATAGCAGGCGATCTTAAATATTTGTAATGCTTATGTTGAATAAACTGACTGGACTGTTTAAAAGTTCAAAACCTACTCCCGAACAGCTGTATCTACAAGAAAATAATATCCAGTTCGATCCGGAGCAAGGGTATATCGTTGATGGCTTAGTCGTCAATGAATGGTCAGAACGTTTAAGTTATTTCTCTAATCGCAAATTAACCAAGTTTGATGATTTAAAAGCCTTGTATTTCACAGCCATGATTATCAATGAAAAAATTGATCTGGAAATTGCCAATCAGCGTTTTGTCGCACATTTAGGCAATACGGAAGAAAATCTGTTGCAGTTGAAGCAAGTGGTCAAAAAGCTGAATGACTATTATCGCAACTTTAAACGCGAAAAATAATCACCTCATCCTATATGAGTACATGACATTTAAAAGGATTTAGCTGTCATGATTTGTGGAATATAAAAATAACTCAACCAAGAAAAAACCCATGTTAATATACTGCTCATGTCATTTAGACCAAAAGCTATATACATGTTCCAACAAGAAATTTCCCAATTAAATCTGCAACAGTTAAAGGCAGGTGAAAAACGCTGGGTCGGTAATTTACAAGGCTCATCTGCTTCTTTATTGTTTAAAGAAATTGCAGCACAAAGCCAGCAGTTATTTATTGTGGTGGCCAGAAATAACCAGCATTTGGGACAGTTGGAAAGTGAACTGGAATTTTACGGGATTAAACCCACCATTTTTCCGGATTGGGAAATTTTACCCTATGACAGATTGTCGCCCCATCAGGATATTGTGTCAGAACGTCTTTCGATTTTATCCAATATGCCAAAGCAGGGTGTGTTGCTGCTTTCGGCATCGACTTTAGTTCAGCGCGTTGCGCCAACCTCTTGGGTATTAGGTGAACATTTTGATATTAAAGTAGGACAAAAGTTTGAATTAGAACAGCAAAAACTGCGTTTGATTCAGGCTGGCTATCATCTAGTTGATACTGTTTATGATCATGGCGAATTTGCGGTGCGCGGTAGCATTATGGATATTTATGCGTCGGGTCAAAATGCGCCTATCCGTATAGATCTGTTTGATGATGAAATTGAAAGTTTAAAATTCTTCGATCCAGAAACACAAAGAACGACACAAACACTGCAACAGTTTTCAGTTTTGCCTGCCAAGGAATTTCCACTCAAAGAAGGACGCGCGACTTTCCGTGACCGTTATGCAGAAAGTTTCCCTAATGCAAATCCCAAGAAAAATCCGGTCTATCAGGATGTTTTAGAAGGCATTGCATCACCCGGACTAGAGTTTTATTTCCCTTTATTCTTTAGCAAAGAAGCCATGCAAAGCCAAAGTACACTCATGGCGTACTTACCAAAGAATGGCATTGTCATTACAGATAAGCATTTAGATGAAGGTTTAAGCAATTTCTGGAAAGATGTGCTGCATCGTTATGAAGATCGTCGTCATAATGTCGATCATCCAATTTTGCCGCCAGAAGACATTTTCTTGCAGCCGAATCAGGTGCTGGAACAGCTGAATCACTTTGCGCGAATTATTGCCTCACCTGAAGAATTTGTAGAAAAATCCGGGGTGATCAATTTCAATACTGAAATACCGCCACGTTTGCCGGTAGATCCAAAAAAAGAGAAACCGTTCGCTGTTGTTAAAAAATATATTGATGCGGTCAATCATCCAGTGCTGCTTGTGGCAGAAAGTGCTGGTCGCCGTGAAACACTCAAGGACGCCTTGCGTCCAGCGCTGGGAGACATTCCCAATGTTGAAAATTATGCACAATTCACAAGCTCTTTACATGCTATAGCCATTACCAGTGCACCGCTGGATCGGGGTCTGGTCATTCCTGATCAGCTTACCATCATCTCGGAAAACCAGCTCTATGAGCATCGGGTGGTGCAGCGCCGCCGCAAGCGTCAGCAAGAAGTATCCGAAGAATTCCTGATTCGCAGTTTAACTGAACTGAGTATTGGTGCCCCTGTGGTGCATATCGATCATGGGGTCGGACGTTATGCCGGCCTGGTCACTTTAAGCATTGACGACCAGGAACATGAATTTTTACAGTTGGATTATGCTGATGCTGCCAAGGTCTATGTTCCGGTCACCAATCTGCATTTAATCAGCCGTTATAGCGGCGGCGATCCAGATTTGGCCCCCTTGCATAAACTGGGCACCGATGCCTGGAGCAAGGCAAAACGTAAAGCGTTGGAACAAATCCATGATGTTGCTGCTGAACTGCTGCATATTCAGGCACGCCGTCAATCTAAACCCGGTTTCAGCTTTGAACTGGAACAAAGTCCATATATGCAGTTTGCCAGCGGCTTTGCCTATGAAGAAACCTTGGATCAGGCCAATGCCATTGAGGCGACTTTGCATGATATGCAACTGGCCAAACCGATGGATCGTCTGGTGTGTGGTGATGTTGGTTTTGGTAAGACTGAAGTGGCGATGCGTGCAGCATTTGTTGCAGTACAAAACAACAAGCAGGTGGCTGTTTTGGTTCCCACCACCTTGCTGGCACAGCAGCATTATGAATCGTTTAAAGACCGTTTTGCTGACTGGCCGATCCGTATTGAAGTGCTGTCACGGTTTGGTTCAAGTAAATCCCATAGTAAAACCATTGAAGACCTGGCTGATGGTAAAGTCGATATTGTGATTGGTACGCATAAAATTTTGCAGCAGAATATCCAGTTTAAAAATCTGGGCCTGATGATTGTCGATGAAGAGCATCGTTTTGGGGTACGTGATAAAGAACGTATTAAAGCTATGCGTGCAGATGTCGATATGCTGACTCTCACCGCGACGCCAATTCCACGAACTTTAAATATGGCCTTTAGTGGGATGCGCGACCTTTCGATTATCGCTACACCGCCTGCACGTCGTCTGGCTGTAAAAACCTTTGTACAGGAACAGACCAGTGAGTCGGTTAAAGAAGCCATTCTGCGTGAATTGCTGCGCGGTGGACAGGTATATTTCCTGCATAATGAAGTGGATACCATTGAGCGCACTGCTGAAAATATTCGTGAACTGGTGCCTGAGGCCCGGGTGGCGGTTGCTCATGGCCAAATGCGGGAACGTGAACTGGAGCAGGTGATGCAGCAGTTCTATCATAAAGAATACAATGTGCTGGTCTGTTCAACCATTATTGAAACCGGGATTGACGTTCCCAATGCCAATACCATTTTAATTGAACGCGCTGATAAGCTGGGGCTTGCCCAGTTGCACCAATTACGCGGCCGTGTCGGACGTTCACACCATCAAGCTTATGCCTACTTGCTGGTACCTTCAATCAAGGGGTTAAAGGGAGATGCGGAAAAGCGTCTGGATGCGATTCAGCGCGCATCGAATTTAGGGGCTGGTTTCATGCTGGCGACGGAAGATCTGGAAATTCGTGGTGCCGGTGAACTGTTGGGCGAACAGCAAAGTGGTTCCATGCAGGCGATTGGTTATAGCCTGTATATGGAAATGCTGGAAAAAGCCACCAAAGCCATCCAAAAAGGCAAAACCCCGAATTTCGATGCACCATTGTCCCTGATTGCGGAAATCAATCTACATATGCCAGCCTTGATTCCAGATGAATATCTGGGAGATGTGCATCAGCGCCTATTGTTCTATAAACGCATCAGTAATACCGATACCCAGGAAAAACTCGATAATATCCGCATGGAGCTGATTGACCGGTTTGGTGTGCCACCGCAGCCAGTGAAGCAGTTATTTGCTGTGCATCAGATTCGTTTGAAAGCTGAGCAGCTGGGCATTACCAAAATTGATATCAGTGCTAATGGTGGTCATATTGAATTTTCACCAGAAACACCAGTACAGGCCATCAGTATTATTCAAATGATGCAAAAACATCCGACCTTTTTCCGCATGGATGGCGGGCAACGCCTGAAAGTCATGGTCATGCTGGAAGATTATCAAAAACGTATCCAGTTTATTATCGATTTATTGGACAGTTTATTGAAAGAAATTCATTGATTTGACAGGGAGTGCATAAGATTTATGCACTCGCTTTGCAATTTGTGCATATTTTAAAAATTAGTGCGATGAACCGCTTGATTTTTTTAAGAAATTTATTAAATTCTTCAGTGCTCAGGTATTCATTGCAAATAGTGGTTTATTTGTAATGAAACACATAGCATAGAATATTCACGTCCCATAGTATGTGATAGTATTAGCCATCATTCTAATTTTGCATAATTTATAAAGATATGTTTAGTTTGCATCCACAACTTGCTCAAGATACTTTTTTTGTAGGCGACTTTCCACTGTCAACATGTCGTTTAATGAATGATATGCAATTTCCGTGGCTCATATTAATTCCACGCGTACCTGGCGTGAGCGAATTATATGAATTAAGTCAGGCTGACCAAGAACAATTCCTTCGCGAATCTAGCTGGTTATCCAGCCAGCTTTCACGTGTATTCCGTGCCGACAAAATGAATGTGGCAGCACTTGGAAACATGGTTCCACAATTACATTTTCATCATGTTGTTCGTTACCAAAATGACGTGGCTTGGCCAAAACCAGTTTGGGGAACACCTGCAGTTCCTTATACCAATGAAGTCCTTGCACATATGCGCCAAACTTTAATGCTTGCGCTGCGTGGTCAGGGTGATATGCCTTTTGACTGGCGCATGGATTAATTCCTGCCATTAAAAGCCATAGTATGGAATTTATGGTGTAAAGACTCGGATCAGGAGTGATTGAGTGTCATTAGACGACTGGATTAGAAAAGAACCCAGACAATTTGAATATTTCCATCGTTTGATGGGATATATGATGTTGTCCTTACTCGTTATTGTCTACCATTACACGGCTTCTGACACTCAATACCAGATCTATATTCCATTTTTCCTGTTGTTCATTTTTCTGATTACACCGAAATTATCGACCTGGCTCCAGTACCGTTATAATTCCAATATAAAACGTAGCGTCTTATTTATTATCGATGTTATTGTTATTTCGGTGATTTTATCTGCTATTCATTTAAACCTGGTTCTGACGTTTATTTCTCTGTTTGTTATTTTATATACCGCAATCAGTAACAAAATTTCTTTTTTAGCGGTGTCATTGGCAAGCCTGATTGGAATCGCAAATTTTTATCTGTGTAACATTCTGGTTTTCGGTTTTGGCGAGTATTTTGAACAAACCACAGGTGAGTTAACCGTTTTAGGTTTTATCTGCTTAATTACTTTTTTTGGTGTGGGCAGTTTTTACCAAAGCAGCCAGATTCAGCATATCAGTGATCGCCGAACCTATTATTACGATCAAATGAATCGTTATATGGAGTTCGCAAATCAGCTGAGCCGATATGCACCTGTGCAATTGTGGCAGTCGATCATGAAAGGCGAATCGGAAGCCAAAATTGAATACAAGCGTAAGAAAATGACCATTTTTTTTTCGGATATTCAAGGTTTTACCGAACTTTCTGAAACGCTGATTCCTGATGATTTAGCCTTCCTGCTCAATGACTATTTAAGTCATATGACCGAAATTGCCAAACAGTATGAAGCGACTGTCGACAAGTTTATGGGGGATGCCATCCTGATTTTCTTTGGTGATCCGATCTCGCAGGGTGTTGAACAAGATGCCAAAACTTGTTTAGACATGGCGATTGATATGCGTCAGCAAATGAAACTGTTACGTGAACGCTGGATCAAGATGGGCTATCCGGCTCTGCATATCCGTATGGGGATTAGTACAGGATATTGTCACGTGGGTAACTATGGCGCGGCACATCGAATGGCCTATACCATTGTCGGACGTGATGCCAATTTGGCCGCGCGTCTACAAAGTGCAGCAGCAGTTGATGAAATCCTGATTTCTGATGAAACCTATAATTTAATTAAAAATGACTATTTATGTGCACCTAAAGCACCGATTACACTGAAAGGCATTCAAGGTCCAGTGAAGACCTGGCAAGTCATGGAAAAATATACCTCGCGTAAATCGGATTATCAGCGCTGGTTTGATTATGAGTACAAGGGCTTCCATTTATTGTTGAATTTGGATGAAGTTCAAAACTATGAATATCCAGAGCTGATTCAAGTCTTAGAGAAGATGATTAAGCGAATTCAGAAACAACAAAAAATGACCAATTCAGAAGGTATTGTTCGACTCAATTTAGCAGATGTGATTGAAGATGAGAAAAACGAACAGTATCACTAAAAATAATTATTTTGATGAAGTTTTAAAGATAAAAAACCACGCAATTGCGTGGTTTTTTATGGCTAAAAATCTTAATGATTTTCAGAGGCGTGGTTGATGGTGTATTTTGGAATTTCAACTTCCAAATCTTCATCGACAATTTTAACCTGGCATGAAAGACGTGAATCAGGTTCAAGACCCCAGGCGCGATCGAGTAAATCTGCTTCAACATCGCTCATTTCTTCAAGGCTGTCAAAGCCTTTACGAACAACGACATGGCAAGTGGTACATGCACAAGACATGTCGCAGGCATGTTCAATCTTGATGCCATTTTTTAAAAGGCTTTCGCAAAGGTTAGCATCTTGTTCAACTTCAAACTCGGCACCATTAGGGCAAATTTGCGCATGTGGAAGAACTTTAATACGTGGCATAATTTTTTCCTGTTTATTGGTCCGAGTTTGACCAGTCATCAAGTTTAGTACCTTTTAGCGCTGCATCAATATGTTGATTCATACGCGCAGCAGCAAAAGCATCACTGTGTATTTTAAGCTGTTCTACAGCCTGTTCAATAGCTTTGATATCGGTGGTTTCGAGTTGAGCTTCAAGTTGAGCTTTGGCTTGATTCAAGGACGCTAACTGTTCCGCAGTTAAAAGCTGAGCATCCACTTTAAGTGCCTGTTCCAATGCTTCCAGTTCACGTTTGGCTTCAACCTTGGTTTCCTGCAAATGGCGAAGATGCTTATCTTCTTCGGCGTATTTGAAACCATCAACTAGCAAACGTTCGGTATCTGCATCGGATAAACCATAAGAAGGTTTAATGTCGATTTGCGCATGTACGCCAGACGTGGTTTCTTTCGCAGAGACAGTCAATAAACCATCTGCATCGACCTGGAAAGTCACTTCAATACGTGCCTGACCGGCGGTCATTGGCGGAATGCCATGCAATACAAAGCGACCCAGGCTACGACAATGTTCAACCAGATCACGTTCACCTTGCACCACATGAATCAGCATGGCGGTTTGGCCATCTTGATAAGTGGTGAATTCTTGGCGACGCGCCACAGGAATGGCTGTATTACGTGAGATTAAACGCTCAACCAGACCACCCATGGTTTCTAAACCTAAAGACAGTGGAGTCACGTCTAGTAATAGTGAACCATCTTTAGAGTTACCAATCAGCTGATTCGCTGTAATCGATGCGCCAATGGCAACTACTTCATCCGGGTTGATGGTGCATAGGGGTTCTTGATTAAAGACTTCAGCAACAGTTTTTTGCACGGCATAAGAGCGGGTAGAACCACCCACCAGTACGACATTTTTAATGTCGTCCAGCTCAAGTTTGGCATCACGCATCACACGTTTACATACGCTAATGGTTTTGTCTAAAGCAACTTTAATGATGTCTTCAAACGTAGCACGGTCTAATGTTAAAATCTGATCTAAAACTTTCAGTTCAACTGACTCGGCATCTGACAAGGCTTCTTTAGCTTTGCGTGCAGAAACAATAAAATGTGCATATTCAGCATCATCTAGTGTTTCAATATTGAGCTGTTTTTTAGCCCATTTCACAATCAGGCGATCCAAGTCATCACCACCTAAAGCAGTATGTCCGCCAGTCGCTAAAACTTCGAATACACCTTGCGAGAAGCGTAGAATAGATACGTCAAAGGTACCACCACCCAGATCATAAATCACATAGTTTTGATCATGCGCCAGATTGGTTTCTTGATCCAAGCCATAAGCCACAGCCGCAGCAGTTGGCTCATTGAGTAGACGTAAAACATTTAAACCCGCCAGTTGCGCAGCATCACGGGTTGCCTGACGTTGGGCTTCATCAAAATAGGCTGGAACAGTAATAACTGCACCATTCACTTCATTTTTTAAACTTTCTTCAGCACGGTCTTTCAGCTGTTTTAAAATTTCTGCAGAAATCTCGACAGGTGTTTTACGACCCTGAGCAGTTTCAAAAGCAGGCATCTGATTGTCTTCACCCACTAAAGTGTAGGGGTGTTGAAATTTGATGTCCGCTTTGGAACGTCCCATAAAACGTTTTACTGAAACAATGGTGTTTTTTGGATCTGTGGTAATAAAAGGTTTGGCTTCATCACCATAATGACTATTGTTATGGCTATAGTGAACAATAGACGGAAGTAACACACGACCTTGTTCGTCATTGAGTACTTTGGCTTTACCTGAAAGTACCGTGGCAACCAATGAATGCGTAGTACCCAAGTCGATACCAATTGCAATGCGGTGTTCATGCGGTGCACTTGATTGACCGGGTTCTGCAATTTGCAAGAGAGCCATTGTGTTACATCCTTAGAACTAAAAATTAAAAATAAAATTAAAGCGGATTAAAAATCATCATCTAAATCAAAGCTGTCATCATCCAGAAAACGATCTTCAGCTTTGTCGATATCAGCCAATACTTTGACAAAGAAACGCAATTTACGAACGGTATCGCGAGCTTCGCCCCAGTCTTCATCGTCATAGTCGATTTTGAATTCACGGACTAAACCGTCAATCCATTGTTGAACTTCATGTTTTAATGAAATCAGTTCATCGGCCGATGCAGCTTCATCCAGCTGTTCACGAATTTCCAGTGCAGACTGTAAAAACTCGAAATCCCCAATGGATTGATCCAGATGATAATCTTGTTTTTTAAGACTCAATAGATAAGCTGCGCGGCTATCAACATTGGATAAAGCCTTGAATGCCTGATTGATCTCGCTCGATTTAATCAGGGCCTGATCTTTGTCTTCGGCTTTATCTGGATGATATTGTTGCTGCAACTTCAAAAATTCAGTTTTTAATGCTGCTAAATCAATATCGAGTGCTACAGGGAGGTTGAACAGCTCAAAATGATTCATGGGAGATTGGATCCGCGATAGATATGCAAAAGTGACTGCTATAAATGCAATTAAAACAGTGCATTTTACACTGTTTTAATCACCAAAAGAGAGGGAGTGGGATGTTTAAACGGTGAAAGATTCACCACAACCACATTCACCTTTTTTATTCGGGTTGTTAAATTCGAAGCCTTCATTGAGACCATTTTTCACGTAGTCCATCTCCATACCTTCAAGATAAACCAGGCTTTTCGGGTCAACAAAAACTTTAACACCAAACTGCACGAACATTTGGTCATGGGTATCGACTTCATCGACGAATTCGAGTACATAAGCCAAACCAGAACAGCCTGAAGTTTTCACCCCAACGCGAATGCCTTCACCCTTACCACGATTCTTTAGGTAATTGCTGATATGAGTTGCAGCATTTTCAGTTAAATGGATCATGAAAACTCCGTTAATCTTTTATCAAAAACTTGAAACACTTAAGCTTTTGTTTTTTTGCTGCGATAGTCTTCAACAGCAGCTTTAATTGCATCTTCAGCCAGTACAGAGCAGTGTACTTTTACTGGAGGTAAAGCTAGTTCTGTTGCAATGTCGATGTTCTTGATCGCTTGAGCTTCATCCAGGGTTTTACCTTTGAGCCACTCAGTCACAAGCGAGCTAGATGCAATCGCAGAACCACAACCATAAGTTTTAAAACGTGCTTCTTCAATGACACCTTCATCATTCACTTGAATCTGAAGACGCATTACATCGCCACAAGCTGGTGCGCCGACCATACCTGTACCAACATTTTCAGCATTTTTATCTAAAACACCAACATTACGAGGGTTTTCGTAATGATCAATTACTTTTTCGCTATAAGCCATGATGCTTCTCCAAACCTCGGGGTCAGCCTTAAGATTAATATGGGGGTGAAATTACCTTTATCAACGAGATAGCTTTAAACTAAAACTATCTCGCTGGAATGAATTAGTGCTCAGCCCATTCAACAGTTGAAAGGTCGATACCTTCTTTGTACATATCCCAGAGCGGAGAAAGTTCACGTAATTTCTCAACCGCAGCTTTAGTGATTTCAAGAACGTGATCGATATCTTCTTCAGTGGTGTACTTACCGAAACTGAAACGGATTGAACTGTGGGCAAGTTCGTCAGAAAGACCCAGTGCACGAAGTACGTAAGACGGTTCAAGTGTCGCAGAAGTACATGCTGAACCCGAAGATACAGCTGCATCTTTCAATGCCATCATCAATGATTCACCTTCAACGAAATTGAAGCTGACATTCAGATAGTTTGCAACGTTGTAAGTAGGGTGGCCATTCAAGAACACTTGTTCTAAACCTTGTAGGCCATTCCATAATTTGTCGCGTAGAACGCGGATACGTGCCTGTTCAGATGCTAGGTTTTTGCCTGCAAGTTCAAATGCTTCACCCATACCTACGATTTGATGGGTTGCAAGTGTACCTGAGCGCATGCCGCGTTCATGACCGCCACCATGCATTTGGGCTTTAAGGCGTACGCGTGGTGAACGACGAACGAACAACGCACCGATGCCTTTAGGGCCATAAATTTTGTGCGCAGAGAAACTCATTAAATCAACTTTTAAAGTTGAAAGATCGATCTCTACTTTACCCGCAGCTTGAGCAGCATCAACGTGGAAGAAAATTTTCTTGGCACGGGTAATTTCACCGATAGCTGCCACGTCAGTGATAGTACCAATTTCGTTGTTCACCATCATCAGGGAAACAAGAATGGTATCTGGACGAATAGCCGCTTCAACCATTTCAGGGGTAATTAAACCTGTTTGTGGTTGTGGTTCAATATAGGTAATTTCAAAACCTTCTGCTTCTAATTCACGGCAAGTATCTAAAATTGCTTTGTGTTCAATTTTACTTGTGATGATGTGTTTGCCTTTAGACGCATAAAACTGAGCCACACCTTTCAGTGCCAGGTTGTCAGATTCTGTTGCCCCTGAAGTCCAAACAATCTCGCGTGGATCTGCTTTGATCAAGTTCGCAACTTGTTCACGTGCATATTCTACTTTTTCTTCAGCCTGCCAACCGTAAGCATGAGAACGAGATGCAGCATTACCGAAAGTACCGTCGAAAGTTAAGCACTCCATCATGCGTTCTGCAACTTGAGGGTCTACAGGAGTGGTTGCTGCATAATCAAGATAAATCGGACGTTTCATGTCAAATACCTGTAACCGATAAAAGGGCTGAATCAAATGATGCTGTATTTTGGCGAATTGCAACGGTTTGAACGTTGTCTCGTGCTACTAGGTCAGCAAGGGTGATTTTTGCTAGATAATCGGCAATGTGGTGGGAGAGTTCTTGCCATAAATCATGAGTCAAGCACATTGCACCATTTTGGCAGTTACCTTTATGGTCACAACGTGTTGCATCAACTGCTTCGTTTACAGCTTCAATAATTTCTAATACTGTGATTTCTTCAGCGTTACGAGCCAGGTGGTAACCACCATTGGCACCACGAACACTAGAAACTAAGCCGTGGCGCTTTAATTTCGCAAATAACTGCTCAAGATAAGCAACAGAAATAGTTTGACGAGCTGCAATTTCAGCAAGCGTGATCGTTTGTTCAGTTGGCTGCAAAGCTAAATCAAGTAGAGCAGTCACTGCGTAACGACCGCGAGTAGTAAGACGCATGATTCGATACACATATTAAGACTAGATGTGTCGATTTTATGAATCCTGACTAAAATAGTCAAGTTTTTTTATTGGGCTTTAAGTTATTTTGTTTTATAGGAAAATTATATATTTATCCAATCCACCAATTATACACCAATAACGCAACTAATAGCACGATAGTTAGACTAAAAGCGACAGTCATTCTTTTTTGTTTTTGCTGCATATGACGAATACGATTCTTATATTGTTTAACTTCTACCTCTAAAGTATTGATCTTTGAACGTTGCTGATCAATTTTTTCCAATAGGGGAGCAATACGTTTTTTGGAAGCTATCACTTCCTGGTCATCTGCAGGTTCGCTAAGCCATTGTTTCCAGTCTGATAAAACTTTTGGAAAGCTGAACAATAAGGTTAAATCACGAAACTCGTCTTTTAAGGTAGAGTCGCCATCAATGCGCATTTTTTTAATGCTGCGGCGATTGGCAAACACAAATACTTTAATCAAATCCATGAGCGTAGTGCGGATATCCAGATCGACTACTTTCTCGGGTGCTTTGGTGTCAAAGAGTATGCCGTGTTCAGTGAAAACGACATAAAAATCAAAATAAGGTAAATAGCTATTAATTTTAATGGTTATTTTTTGATCTATAAATTTTTTAGCCTGCAAGCCAACGACCCGATCATGTTTTAAGATGAAGGTAAATATTGTCTCCAAAACAATCATGGTCATTGTGAGCAACAAATGTGGTTGATTTTGACCTTGTTGCGATTCACTCATAAAACTTAATCCTTACCTGAAAGGAGCATCCGATGCTCGAAAATGTGCTTCAGGACTTGTAATAAATATATTAATGTTGCTTTGTAGAACAGTTTAGCAAATCGATCAAGTATTTAATTTGTTATTATAACTGTATTTTTTGAGTAATTATATTTAAGTTGTATGGAAAATAGGCAGGAGATTGGGTGCATGGATAAACCAATAAAAGATCAAGAGATTGATCAACTAAAAAATGAAAATGCTGATAAAACAAAGAATAAATCACGTTCAGGTCGTAAGTCAGGTCTGGATTTTCGTAAATATACGCAACAAATATGGCTTGCTGGTTTAGGTGCCTTTTCACGTGCAGAAGAAGAAGGCAATAAATTATTTGACTCTTTAGTCAAGGTGGGTGAGGAACTGGAATCCAAGACTACCGAGATTGCGGATCAAACGGTTGAAAAAGTATCCGAAAAAGCCAAAGAGTCAGTGACGGACACCAAAGATAAAGTAGAAAAATTGCTCGACCATAGCGTTAACCATTCTTTAAACAGAATCGGTTTGGTTACGGTAAAAGATATTCAACATTTAGAAAGTCTCATATTACAATTACATAACAAGGTCGATTTTTTGATTGAAGAAAATAAGCAGTTGAAAGCACAAATATTAAAAAAATGAAACTTTTTTTGCTTTTTCTGCATTTTTCAACAATTTTTTTCGCAATTATTTTGCAGAAAAGCTGATTCAGAGTATTGCGTTTTGCCCCAAAGCATTGATATAAAGGTGCTATGGAATCCTTAGACCTTAAATAAACGATATTAAGAGGACGTAATCTTCATGAATAAATCAGAATTAATCGATGCAATTGCAGAGAAAGGGGGATTGTCTAAGACTGATGCAGGTAAAGCCTTAGATGCAACAATTGCTTCAATTACTGAAGCGCTTAAATCTGGTGATACTGTTACACTTGTTGGTTTTGGTACATTCAACGTTAAAGAGCGTGCGGCACGTACAGGCCGTAACCCGCAAACTGGTGCAGCTTTAGAAATTAAAGCAAGCAAAGTACCAAGCTTTAAAGCAGGTAAAGGTTTAAAAGATTCTGTAGCTTAATCTTTTTTAATGCCGATCAACGCGCCCTATAAGGCGCGTTTTTTATTAATAATGCCGATTTACAGTTGAACGCATTCATTCAAAGTAGGTTTTCGGGTAAAATCCCCCCCAAATAAAATATTGGAATACTTATGGAATCTTTTCGTAAAGTTATTAAAGGCTGGTTGGGCAAAGTTTTGCTCATTTTGTTTTTGACCCCTTTAGCACTTGTAGGTATTGAAGGATATTTTAGCGGTGGAAAATCTGAAGACACAGCAAAATTGGTCAATGGCCAAGAAATTTCTAAAAAAGAATTAGAATCGCTGAGCAAAACATTTAAAGAACAATATTTGGCTTATGCCAATGGTGACGAAACTCTACTGAACCAATCTTTCATCGAAAACAAAGCGATGGATAGCCTGGTTGCTCGTACCTTGTTATTGCAACAGGCAGAAGAGTTGGGCATTTCATTGAGTGATGCACAAATTGAACAGATGGTTGCCCAGCAACCGAGCTTTCAGGAAAATGGTAAATTTTCCGAAGCCTTATACTCAAATTATTTACGTTCAGTGGGCATGACCAGTCAGGCTTTGATTGCAAACTTGCGTCAAGACCATGCTTTAAAAATGTTGACTTCAACATTTATGGATTATGCATTGGTGAGCAAGCTTGATATTCAACAGATTGCCAACTTGCAAACTGAACAACGCACTTTGCATCTTGCCAGCATTAAACTGGATGAATACAAGAAAAATGTCAAAGTAATGCCTCAGGAGATTGCAGCTTACTACAACAAGCATCAAAATTCATTTAAGCAGGTTGCAAGTGTTGATGTAGATTATGTGGTGTTAACACCTGCCAATGTTGCACCGGCGAATACTCAAATCACAGATGCTGAATTGCAGCAAGCTTATACGGCATTTGTCGATGCACAAAAGCAAAATATCAAGCCTTTAGTAAAACATATTTTAATTACTGCAGACAGTCGTTCAGATGCTGAAGCGAAAAAATTAGCTGAAGATGTTGCTGCAAAAATTAAAGCAGGTATGTCTTTTGCTCAAGCTGCAGCGCAATATTCAGATGATACTGAATCGAAGGCTAAAGGTGGTGTGGTAGAAGCTTATGCAAAAGGAGTGTTTGGTGATGCATTTGATCAAACTGTTGCTTCTTTAAAATCAGCCCAAGTTTCAGCGCCTGTTAAAACCCAGTATGGTTATCATTTAATTGAGACAGAAGCCGCTGCGGTGAAATTACCTTCATTTGAAGCTGAAAAACCACGCTTGCTGGCCGAGTTGCAAAAGAACAAGGCGGCTAATTCATTCTCGGATGCTGTAAATAGCCTGAATGAATTAGTGGTGGGTAGCGATGCACTGGATGTGGTGGCTCAGGAAGTTAAAGGTGTGACCGTTCAGTCTGTGAAAAGTATGACCCTGTCTACACAACATCCTGTACTTAGCGATGCCAATGTCAAAGTTAAGCTGTTTAATGATGATGTGAAAAATGGTGATCGTAATGCTTCTAGCAGCATTCAAATGGCAAATGGCAATACTGTTTGGGTAAAAGTGCGTAATTATCATGCTGCTGGTGTGCAAACACTTGCCGAGGCAACACCTCGTGTAAAAGCGAAACTCATTGAGCAAAAAGCAGTTGATGTAGCTAAAGCTAAAATTCAAACGGCATTAAATGGCTTTAAATCGAAACCGGCTGCAACTGTGGTGGCACAAAATAATATCGCATTTGAAAGTGCAGGTGTATTTACGCGTTCGCAAGGTCTGAAACGTGAGATTGAGCGTGCAGCATTTAGTGTTCCTGCACCTAAAGCAGGCATGTGGTCAGTGACTACTGCATCATTACCAGATGAGTTGGTGGTCGTTGCTGTATCGAATGTCAATAAAACTGCTGCAAATGCTTTAACTGATGAGCAGTTGAGTGAATTGTCCAAGTTGTACCAGCAACTTCGCGGTCAACAGGAACTGGATGATTACACGCAATATCTAAAATCACATGCGAAGATTAAATAATTTCATGTGAAATAAAAAAACCTGCGTTAGCGCAGGTTTTTTTATGAATGAATACAAGCTTATTCGGCACGGATTTTAAGTTCATAGCCTGAATATTTCCGGATATTAATGACCCCGGTATCTAAAATCAGGTACTGTCCTTTAATGCCTTGTAATTTGCCACGAATGATGGGTGTCTTGTCCAGATTATGCGATTTGATTTTCTCTGGATATTGCTCAACCGGATAAACAAACTCGCGCGGTAGCTCATCTTCCATGACTTCAATCGTTTCATTAAATTCGAGGTTCTGACTAAATTCATCGCGAATGGTCTGAATTTTCGGCGCAAATTCTTCAATCAGCTGTTCACGCACTTCAATCAAATTGAGCGGTTCAGCTTCGCCTTTCAGTAATTTACGCCAATCAGTCTTATCTGCAACTTGTGTTCCAAACATAATTTCCAGTTGACCTGAGAGACGGCGGGAACCCACTTTCATAATCGGTAAGGCCTGAGTTGCACCCTGATCTAGCCAGCGCGTTGGCATTTGTCCAATACGGGTAATGCCGACTTTTAATGCACTTGAATTGGCAAGATAAACAATATGTGGCTGGAAGCAAACCTCATGAGCAAAGCTGTCTTCACGGCAAGTGCCGAGATGATAATGACAGGTTTCAGGTTTCATAATACACATGTCGCAAGACGCTTTGGTTTTGAAACATTTAAAACAGTGACCTTGCGAAAAGGATTTATTGGTTTTGCTACCACAAGATACGCAATAGATATTGCCGGTCCATTCGATCTCAATTTCCTGGCCTAAATTGAATGGCAGGTCAACTTCTGAACGATCCAGAATAAATTTATATTCAACATTTGCCTTGTGTGTATGTTGATCAGTTACACTAAGGTCCTTAAGACCTGCATGCATTTTATGGCAAATGCCTTGTAGTTCCATACAGAATACTCTCTTAAATAATAAGGATGCAGTTATGGCTGAACACAATGTCATCACTTCAATGCTAGACGATTTATCCAACGAACAGCCTATTCAAACTGCATTATGTATTGGTCAAAATCTTACGCAATACGATAACAATCAATCAATTCAATGGCACTATTTTAACGTAACTGAGTTTTTAAATCTGCCTTTTACCCAGCGATATGACCTGGGTTTTGTGCTGCTGGATTCACAAGAGCTAGCAATACTTTCTGATGTGCAGAAGTCTCAGATTTTGGTAAAACTGCGTGACTTAATGGCAAAACGAATTGTGGTGGTGAGTCGATTACAGGATGAAAAATTATTGCGCGCTTTAGGTTTTACCCAACTCATTGACAAGACCCAGCATGATAGTGATTTTGCCCTGTGGCAATTTAATATTTTAACTTATAAACATGTGCCTGACTGGTTTAATTCTAAATTTTGGGCAAACCCGGAAAACTGGAATAAATTTCGCTGGTAATTGGTTGATTTTTGTAATTGCAAATTTTAACAATAGGTGTTTATTCATTGCTTTAAAAGCGTCGTATTCTTTTATTAGGCTCATAAAAGGATAAGGTGATGACTAATCTTAGTAATATTGTTGAAATGCTGGCTAAACAGGCTTTGGGTGGAAACCAGCAACAATCACAGCAGGGCGGTTTAGGTGATATTTTAGGGTCGGTATTTGGTCAAATGAGTGGTAATAACCATCAGCAGAACCAGCAAGGGCAACAAGGTGGATTAGGTGGAATACTGGGATCGGTGCTGGGGCATTTGAGTGGCCAACAGAACCAGCAAAGTCAGCAGACCCAGCAACGAGCTAATGTTGGGAGTAGCACTACCAAAACTTTATTAATTGCCGTGCTTCCTCTGGTACTTGCCTGGATTCAGAAACAGGGTGGCATACAGGGTGCACTGGATAAATTAAAAGGCATGGGACTCAGTCGCCAGGTGGATGATTGGGTCTCTACAGATCCAGGTGAAAATGCCAGCGTAGATCAGCAGCAGGTTCAGGGTCTTTTTGATGATCAGGAAGTAGAGCAGGTCGCACAAGAAACCCAGGTACCCAAACAGGATATTTATGGGGCGATTTCAAAAGTATTACCCCAAATCATTGATTCATTAACCCCCCAAGGTGAACAAACCAATAAACAGGAAGCCAATGCTGATATTCAACAGGTGATGAACTTGGTGTCTGGTTTTCTGAAGCGCTAAAATTTTTTAAACCAGTTGAGTGAATGTCTCAGCTGGTTTTTTTATTATTGCGAATGAAGTGATGGATTGGAATATTACTGATGAGTTTCCATGCTAAATAAGGTATTTGATTTGGAAATTTTTTTAGCAATATAGTGAGACTTTTTTAAGCGAATTAAAATGATCTGCGATTGAAATTCCAGTTCGCCAAATTCAGGTTCGACCTGGACATAATGTAATTGTCCAAAACTGTCTCTCACGCGTGCCTGTGCGGAAAACCCGGGGCGGGCATTGCCACTGGAAATGGTCGCCAAGCGTCCCAACAGACTGACCTGTTGCCTGGTCAGTGTGGGCTTGATGACCTGATCAAGGCAATGGATCATAAATACAGTGAAAAAAACCGCAATGATCAGTGCCGGGATAATCAGATAATAAGCAGGCAGGAATTCTTGCTGCTGTGCAAATACACAAAGTTGCAGAAAATAGCCTGAAAAACTGAAGTTCATCAATAAAAACACTACAATCAGTGTTTTGGAGAACTTGACGTTGAGCAGTGGTGATTCGGTAAGTTTCTTTGGAGAAAGCATTTTTAGAAAATTGGTGGGGCGAATGTTAAAGTAATAGCCGATGGTTTCTACCATGCTGAGTAAAATTAAAGCCAATAAACTTAAATGAAAAGGCATCAAGTTATAGTTTTGCAGAAACTCAAGCATGGCAAATTCCATAGGGTTTATTCTTCTTTCAGGTAAATTCCACCATCAGAATGCACATTAATTTCCACTTTTTCAAGTGATTGTCCTTGGCAAGGCCCAGAAATACATTCACCCGTTTCAGCCAGAAATAGCGCTCCATGGGTAGAGCATTCAATATATTCCTGATCACGATCTAAAAACTGGTTTTCCAGAAATTCCAGTTCGACCTGCAAGTGAGGGCAGAGATTATGATAGGCAAAGAATGAACCATCACGCTGGGTAATGAAAATATTGTCACCATTCGGTGTTTCGTATGAGCGTGCTTCACGTTCAGGGATATCTTCCGTCATGGCAATTTTAATCATTATGCGCATTCCTTTTGGAAGTTGTTTAATAATTCTGCGTAACTTTCTACACTGAGACGTGGGCCAAATTGTGAAACCACTTCACTTGAAATCAAGATTGACAATTCAGCAGCCAGTTTAAGGCTTAAACCTGCATTTAATGCATACAGGAACGCACCTGCAAATGCATCACCGGCACCATTGGCATCTACCGCAGTCACTTTACGACCTGGAACTTTCAGTGTTTGCTCAGAATCGGAAATTAAAGCACCTTCGGCTGATAATGTAATGACAGTGTATTTGCTTTTTAATTGCAATTTAGCCAATGCTGCTTCAATTGAATCAGTTTCTGTATACATTAAAGCTTCATGATAATTACAAAGCAATAAATCGACGCCATCATCCAAAAGTTCATCTAAACCTTGACGTGCATACTGCACCATTGCCGGATCAGAAAGCGTCAATGCAATTTTTACCCCGTGTGCTTTTGCAATTTCACGTGCTTGCTTAACAGCTTGTCTTGCAGTATCGCTAGTCGATAAATAGCCTTCAATATAAAGCCATTTTGCAGTTTTTAAGGGTTCAAAATTGATTTGTGCTTCACTCAGTTCAGCAGTAATGCCGAGGTAAGTTTGCATGGTACGTTCAGAATCCGGACTCACCAGAACCATACATGTTCCAGTCACACCTTCACTGACTGATTGCTCGGCGGTTTTAATACCTGCTTCATTTAAGCCTTTAAGGTAAATACTGCCAAGTTCGTCGTTACCTACGCGGCAAGCATAAAATGCCTTACTTCCCAAAGCACTGAATGCAACGGTGGTATTTGCAGCAGACCCACCCGATGCTTGACCTTTGTATAGTTGTGTTTCTTTTAAATTATTATATAAATTTGCTTGCGTTTCACCATCAGTCAACTGCATAGTGCCTTTTTGCAAATTTTGTTGAATCAGGAAATCGTCAGAGACTTTAAATTCTTGGTCGATTAGTGCATTACCAATTGCAAAAAGATCAACAGTTGTCATGTCTTTCATTCACATTTAAATTAAAACGCTAAGTTTACACCAATGCTCATGATTGCTGTAGATTGATGAATAAAATTCAATATATAGTCAGTTTATTCGTTCAAAATACGATGTAGGACAGAATAAGGAAGGTTAGATGAATATCACGATTGATAAAGCTGAACAATTACCTGAACAAATCAAGGAATTAGCCAAGCAAGCTCAGAAAGAAGGATTTCAGTTTGTTGATCGATTGATTGAAGAATATGAAAGTGGCAAAAACCGGTTTGACCAACCCGGGGAGTTTCTACTTTTTGTTTATGATAATGACAAGTTGATTGCCTGCGGTGGCTTAAACCAGCAGTGGAATGAAAATGAAATTGATGCGCGTATTGGTCGAGTACGTCGTTTTTATGTGTTGCCAAAATACCGTAAGCATGGGGTTGGCAAACAGCTTTTACAACATCTTGAAAAAAATGCCCGTGCCAATTTTTCTGCACTTTGCCTGAATACGGATACCAAATCTGCGGCTAATTTTTATCAGAAACAAAATTATGTCTTTGTAGAAAACCATCCGAACTATAGTTATTTCAAGTATCTGATCTAGTTTTGTTAAGGTTGGGAACATTGCTAAGTCTGGTTGGACTTGGCAGTGTCCTGGTGGAATGAACATACTATTTTGAAATGTTTTTTCATGATTTAAATATTTGTCTAAATCTTGATTATTTTCTAATTCAATAAAAAAATTATCTATTTACCCTCATTTCTAGAAAGTTCCTGATTTTATTTTTTCTGATCTTGAATCCATATCCGTGAATGTGTATGGAAAAATACAAAGAGCAATTGTTTTTTAGATCAAAAATTACGCTTATTTGATTAAAATATCACGATATTTAAACTAGACTTAAATGCTTGGAATTTCGTAAATGTACGAATCCAAATGATGTAAGATTCAGGTATAATCGAGAACATCTTATAAATATTTAAATGTTGGAGATCACATGACTGTAGATGTCACTGAAACCATTACTCAAACTGTTCATCCTGCGTTTCAGTTGATACGTCAACACCATGTTGAAGCCTTAGATATTCGGGTGTCTGAATATAAGCATAAAGTGACGGGTGCAACGCATTATCATCTTGCCAGCGATCTGGATGAAAATGTCTTTCTGGTGGCTTTTCGTACTCAACCGATGGATTCAAAAGGTGAGGCGCATATTCTAGAACATACTGCGCTCTGTGGTTCTGAAAAATTTCCGGTCCGTGATCCATTCTTCCTGATGATTCGTCGTTCACTCAATACCTTTATGAATGCGTTTACTTCAGCAGACTGGACAGCCTATCCTTTCGCAACGCAAAACAAAAAAGATTTCCAAAATCTGTTGGAAGTGTATCTGGATGCCGCTTTTGCTGCGAATTTAAACGAACTTGATTTTGCTCAGGAAGGTATCCGTATTGAGCTGGAAAATGGTGAACCGGTCTATAAAGGCGTGGTCTTTAATGAAATGAAAGGGGCAATGAGTTCTCCTTCAGATCAGCTCTATCATCAATTGGCCCATCATTTATTTCCGAATACCACTTATCATTACAATTCAGGTGGTGATCCCAAAGATATTCCAGATCTAACTTACCCAGAGTTAGTTGATTTCTATAAATCACATTACCATCCAAGTAATGCAGTATTTATGACTTTTGGAAATGAGTCGGCTTATCACTTGCAGGAACAGTTTGAAACTTTAGCCTTGTCTAAATTTGAGAAAGGCCAGACTCTGCATTCAACGCCTGAAACGCGTTTAACTGCACCGCTTGAAGTGACGGAAAGCTATGCTGTCGATGCAGAAGACTTAACAGATAAAACCTATCACATCATTTCATGGTTATTGCCGCAAGCCAGCGATATTAAATTGCGTTTGGGCATGCGTCTGGTTGAAGGGATTTTGCTTGAAGATTCAGCTTCGCCATTACGTCATTATCTTGAAACCTGTGATTATGCACAGTCTACCGGTCCAATTATGGGCGTAGATGATTCCAACTTTGAAATGACCTTCTTCTGTGGTGTACAAGGTTCAAATCCTGAACATGCCCAAGAATTTAAAGAAGGTGTGTTTAAGGTTCTTGAAGAAGTTGCTTCTAAACCGGTTGATGCCGAAATGGTAGATGCGATTTTGCATCAAATCGAATTGCATCAGCGTGAAATCAATGGCGATGGCATGCCGTACGGTTTAAGTTTGATCTTGAATGGTTTAAGCAGCGTCATTCATCACAGTGATCCAATTCAGGTCTGGGATGTAGACACGGCTATTGAGCAGGTTAAAGAAGAACTCAAAGACCCAATGTGGTTATCTAATCTGATCAAACAATATCTGCTGGATAATCCGCATCGTGTACAAATGACTTTGCTGCCTGATGCAACCAAATCTGCTAAGGAAGCTGAAGCGGAAAAAGCACGTTTGGCAGCCATTGGTGCCCAACTGACTGATGAGCAAAAAGCGGAAATCATCAAGCAAACCGAAGCTTTAAAAGTCCGTCAGGACACGCCTGATGATTTGAACCTGTTACCCAAAGTCGGTCTGGAAGATGTACCGGCAGATTTGCACATCGTACAAGGTCAATTGCGTGAAATTATCAGCAATAATTTAGACACGCCTTTGAATCTGTATCATGCCGGAACCAATGGCATTTACTATCAACAGGTGTTGGTAAAAATTCCGGATCAGGTGGTTCAGTCACCATATTTCAATTTACTTTCAATTTTGCTGGGTGAAGTCGGTGCGGGCGAGTACGATTATCTGGAGCTACAACAACTGCAAACCGCGGTGAGTGGTGGCGTAGGGATGGGCGCATCTTTACGTTCAAAATATGATGATAAAAACAAGATTAGCGCATGGCTTACGTTGACCACCAAATCATTGGTGAATAATTTTGAAGCCATCCGCCTGTTGAAACTGGCATTTGAACAACTGCGTTTTGATGAAAAAGACCGTATTATTGAATTATTGCAACAACGTAAAACACGCTGGAATTCACGTATTTCCGGTTCGGGACATAGTTATGCCATGCAAATTGCAGGGCGTAACCACAGTGCTTTGGCACAGCGTGACTATCAAAATACCGGTCTGGGTGCGCTGAACTGGTTAGGCGATTTGGTGACTAAAATCGAAAGTGATGAAGCCGCTTATGCTGCATTAATTGCGGAATTAAAAGCCATTCATCGTTTACTTTTACAGGCACCAAAACAATTCTTGCTGGTGTGTGAAGAACATCAGTCCGATCGTTTGATTGAAGAAGTGCAAGACGTTTGGGATAAGTTGGCTGTTGATAAAAGTCCGGTAGAATTAACTCAAATCATCACAGAAAATAGCAATAATGACGAAGCCTGGCTGATTCAAGCCAATGTTCAATTCTGTGCGGCTGCTTATGCTGCAGTAGAAGTTTCTCATCCAGATGCTGCACCTCTCATGGTATTGGCTGCTTATTTGCGTAATGGCTTTTTGCATAGTGCAATTCGTGAAAAAGGCGGGGCGTACGGCGGTGGAGCAAGCTACGATGGCAATGCCTGTTCGTTCCGTTTTTATAGCTATCGTGATCCACGTTTGGCAGAGACTTTTAAAGATTTTGACGCCAGTCTTGACTGGTTGCTGAATAGCGAACACAAACCGCATCAACTTGAAGAAGCAATTTTGGGCTTAATTGCGAGCATGGATAAACCGGGTTCTCCGGCTGGAGAGGCGATTACAGCCTGTTATGCATTATTGCATGCACGGACACCTGCGGTGCGCAAGCAATTACGTGCACGTTTACTTGCTGTAACTCTGGATGATCTAAAACGGGTTGCAGAACAATATCTAGTTCAACAAAAACCGGTCAAAGCTGTGGTTGCACCTGTAGCCAAGCGTGAAGCGCTGCTTGAGCTTGGTTTTGATATTAAGCAAGTGAACTAAAAACATCATTTGAGGTAAGACCATATGGCGTTCAAAACGTTTGAACGCACTACGTTGCAACTGAGCATAATCATGCTCAGTTCTTTGTATGTGACGAATATCAATGCGCAAACACCAGCATCTTTAATTACGCCAGCAAGTCCTGAAGCATGTGTGGCATTACAATCCAATGCGGATCGTCTGGCTTGCTATGACACTTTGTTCAAAGTGCCTGAGACAGAGAAACCTCAGCTGGTGTCAGAACGTCAAGCAGCCAATCAAATTTCACCTGAACCGACTGAACCTGTAACGGTGAAAGAAAAAATCAGTCATGGGGTGAGCAATGTATTTGCAGTTGAGGGGCCAAAAATTGATCCCAATACTTCCTTATTGGACAAGCGTTGGGAACTGTCTCCTGAAAGTAAACTTGGAACCTGGAATATTCGTGCACATCAACCGGTTTATTTACTTCCGGGATTCTGGACTTCAGACAAAAATGAGCGACCTTCCAGTCCGAATGAAAACAATACGGTACAGGTAGGTGACGACCAAAACCTGAAATCGATGGAAGCAAAATTTCAGTTGTCGTTAAAAACCAAAGCAGTTGAAAACCTGTTTGGTGATAATGGTGATATCTGGTTTGGTTATACTCAGTCATCCCGCTGGCAGGTTTATAATGCGGATGCCTCGCGTCCTTTCCGTGAAACCAACTATGAGCCTGAAGCCAGTCTGGTTTTTCGGACCAATTATGAAATTTTGGGCTTAAATGCACGCTTACTTGGGGTGACCTTTAACCATCAGTCCAATGGTCGTGCCGATCCTTTATCACGTAGCTGGAACCGTATTATTTTTAATGTCGGTTTGGAGCGCGACAACTTTGCACTGATGTTACGTCCTTGGTATCGCATTGAAGAAGATGCCAAAGATGATAACAACCCGGATATTAAAAACTATATCGGTCGTGGTGATTTAACTGCATTCTACCGCAAGAATGATCATGAATTTTCCCTGATGCTGCGTCATTCGCTCAAAGGCGGTAATGATGCACATGGTGCAGCGCAGTTTGATTGGGCATTCCCGATTAGCGGTAAATTGCGTGGTCATTTCCAGTTGTTTGATGGCTATGGTGAAAGCCTGATTGATTATAACCACCGTGCGACTTATGTCGGTCTAGGTGTATCTTTAATGAATTGGTATTAAAATTTATCCATGCATGATAAAAAACCACTCCTGATGAGTGGTTTTTTATTGGAATTGAATCTGGCTTAACCAATCTGAATATCTGCCGGAGGATGTTTTAACCGGCTCTTTTTTGGGGTTGCAATCAGATAGGCCAAGGTTAGTGGACCCAAACGGCCCGCGAACATCAGCAAGATTAATGCAATCAGACTGGCAGGCTGTAGTTCACTGGTGACGCCACGTGATAAACCGACCGTACAGGCGGCTGAAACCGCTTCAAAGAGTAAATCCAGAAAGTCTTTAGTCGGCTCTAAAATAAGTAAAGTAAAAAATCCTAGAAATATCAGTATTGCCGTAATGGAAACCACGGCTAAGGCTTTAAATGAGGTGGTTTTTGATACGGAGTGGTTGAAGACGCGTAATTCTTCAGAACGGCGTAAAAAGGTCATCACACTTAAGACCACAATAATAAACGTCCCGACTTTAATACCACCTGCAGTACTTAAAGAGCCACCGCCAATAAACATCAAGATCATGGTCACCAGGGTAGAAGCATCAGTCATGCTGGACATATCCAGGCTGTTAAAACCAGATGAACGCGGTACAGTCGCATGGAACCAGGCATTTAGGGCTTGATCGCCCACGCTCATGCTGGAGAGTGTCAGTGGATTATTGGCTTCCAGGATCCAAATCACGATAAATGCAGCCAGGTTTAAGCCCGCAATGGTAGAGAGTATTAATTTGCTATTGGTACTGAGTTTTTTCCAGCGCCGGGCGCGCTTGATATCCATCAGTACCACAAAGCCAATACCGCCAATAATGTAAAGCATACTGATGGTAAAGGTAATCAGGTAATGGTCGGCAAAACTCATCAAGCTATTTGGGAACAGGGAAAAACCACCGTTATTAAAAGCAGAAACACTATAAAAAGCCGCATAAAAAAAGGCACGGGGAAAATCGTATTCTTGCATCCAGGCAATGGTGAGTATCACCGTACCGACGGCTTCAAAAAACAGGGAATATAACAGCACCCCTTTAATGGTGAATGACACTTTGGCCAGACTGGTTTGTCCAATGGTTTCCTGAGCCATGACTTGCTGTTTTAATTTGATGTTGGAAGAAAGGCTTAAGGCGGCAAGAATGGCAAAGGTCATAAAACCTAAACCGCCACTTTGCAGTAACAGCATAATTACGACTTGCCCAAAGGTTGTATAAGCATCTCCGACATTCACCACTGAGAGTCCGGTAATGGTCACGGCCGAGGTTGAAGTGAACAGGGCATTGAGCCAGCTTAATTCACCATGATGTGAAATGGGGAGTTTGAGCAATAAAGTTCCGATCACAATAAAGCTCAAGAAACCCAAAGCCAGTAAACTGGGAGGACTCAGATTGATAGTATTATGTTTTTTGTTTTGCGCTTGATTCATATTCTATTTAAACCGGGCAGACAGTTTTCGTAAGGGTTCAAGTTCACCTTCCACCACTAAGATATCACCTTCTTGCAGGATTAAATTGGGATCAATGCTATATAAAACTTCTTTGCCTCGTTTATGCAGAATCGTTTTGATTTCGGGGACATGGCTCATAAGGTTATGAAAGCGTTCACCCTTTTGACTGGCTTTGATTTCAATTTTGACAAGGAAATGATTGTCCTCCAAACCCATATAGCGGCTGACCATCGGGTAGCTTAAAGACTGGGCCACGCGGGTACCCATATCTTCTTCTGGATGAATGATTTTATTCACGCCAAGATGGGTCAGAATCATATGATGCGCTTTAGATTTAGCCTTGGCCCAAATTTTTTTTATGCCCATATTCTTCAGATGCAAGACGCATAAAATACTGGCTTCAATATCCTCACCAATCGCCACCACAACGGCTTCACAGTTTTGAATATTCAGTTCTTTGAGCACATGTTCATCGGTCGCATCTGCAATGACAGCATGGGTGATTTGATCTGAAATGCTTTCAACATTTCTTTTGTCGTTGTCGATACCAATGACATCGTGATTTAAACTGACCAGCTGGGTTGCAATGGTGGAACCAAAACTACCTAAACCAATGACTGCAAATAATGCCATGCAACGTATTCCTTATCCATTTTTATATGGTTTTGATTTATGCGGGGTATGGGTCTATAGACTGATTTTATAATTTTATGATTCATTCAGCTATCCGGCTTACAAAATTATTAATAACAAAGGCTTATTTCTAAAGTTTTTTATGCACATGTTGTTACATCGTACCCATGATGTTTCACTGTTAGCTATCAGGCATGATCGTACCGAGTACAGCCTGTCATTAAACGTTCAAACATCATGTATATCCTTTATTCATATAATTCTATTTTTATAGGGAATGAAAATGGATGATAAAAAGATTTTTAAAATATTGCAGGGATGGTTTCCGCTGTTGAAACATCGGGAAATCCCGAAGAAGAAACATCGAGGCGATTTTCAGCAATTTCTGGCATGGCTTGTCACTGAAAAAGTAGGACAGCATCAACATGCTTATTTAATGTCTATAGATGTTGAAAATCCTTATGAAAACGGCTTGGAACACTGTGCAATTTTACAGCACATCAGTATTGATATTGGTTTAATCCAGCAAACAATTCGTAAAAGGGCTACACCTTTATATCAGCATTATGAAAAACATAAAGAAGTGATCGGGAAATATTACAATGTCAATGCACATGTTTTTGATATTGTTTTTGAAGAAATTTATACTTTTTTAAAGTCACAAGATTTTGAATTATTGATTATTTATGCAGATACAGCGTATTGGATAGCCGTACCTGATGAAGATGTCAAAATTCATAAATTCTGCAAATCTTTTTCCAAGCAATTCAAGGAAGAAGGGATTTGTATAGAACACTATATCAAACTGGACTGTTTAAGATCGACTTGAATATTTTAGGATTAAAAAAAGAAGAGCCAATTAATGGCTCTTCTTTATTAAAGGATTAGGCTTATTTCAGGAAGCGTTGATAACCCAGATTGTTGGTAATCTCTGCATATGGATAAGTAATATTTTCCAATGTCTCGATTAGACCATCGGGATTCTGTTTCGCATCGGTCGCTTCGAGGCCAACCAATACACGACCTTCAGCCGCGCCGTGGTTACGGTAGTGGAACAGGGTAATGTTATGCGTAGGACCAAGGCGTTCCAGGAAAGTTAGTAATGCACCTGGACGTTCAGGGAACTCGACACGGAATAGACGTTCATTTTCAATGTCTGCATGACCACCGACCAAATAGCGGATATGGAGTTTTGCAACTTCATCATCAGACAAGTCATCGACATCATATTGCATTTTTAAAGTGTTGAAAATGTCGTGACGTTCTTTTTCACCACCTTTCAGGCTAATGCCGACAAACACCTGAGCAGCACTGGCATTGCTGGCGCGGTAGTTAAATTCGGTAATATTACGTCCTTGAAGGGCACGGCAGAAATTCAGGAATGAACCTTTTTCTTCCGGAATAGTCACTGCGAAAATGGCTTCTTTACGTTCACCGAGTTCTGTACGTTCAGCAATATAACGTAGGCGGTCGAAGTTCATGTTGGCGCCACATACAATGGACACCATGTTTTTGCCTTCTATGCCATGTTCAGCGACATATTTCTTGATCCCAGCCAATGCCATAGCACCAGAAGGTTCTACGATGCTTCGGCATTCGTCATAGGTATCTTTAATTGCGGCACAGATCTCGTCTGTATTTACCAGGACAACGTCACGCTCAACGATAGGACCCGAGTTGTCAGATTTTTGCAGGCGAATTACATCAAACGGTTTTTCACCAATTTGAGCCACTGCCGTACCATCAGCAAACAAACCCACAGATGGCAGAATCACACGTTCATTGGCTTCAAATGCAGCTTTTAAACACGCAGATTCATCATATTCCACCGGAATGACTTTTACATGTGGTGCAACATCGCCAAGGTAAGCGGCAACACCGGCAATTAAACCGCCACCGCCAACAGCAACAAATACATATTCTACATCACGCCATTGACGCAAAATTTCATTGGCAATGGTGCCTTGACCGGCCATGACCAGTTCATCGTCATAAGGTGGAATAAAGGTCATGCCATCTTCGGTAGCACGTTGAATGGCATATTTATTGGCAACATCAAAAGAATCGCCATGCAAAACTACTTCACCACCCAAACGTTTTACTGCCTGAACTTTAATATCAGGAGTAGTTTTCGGCATCACAATAATGGCGCGAATTCCCAGTTTTTGACCAGATAGAGCCACACCTTGTGCATGGTTGCCTGCTGAAGCCGTAATAACGCCACGTTCCAACTGAGATTTCGGTAATTGACTAATACGGTTGTAGGCACCGCGTAGCTTGAAGGAAAAGACAGGTTGTAAATCTTCGCGTTTAAAGCGAATGTTATTATTTAGCTTTTCACTAATTCGTGGCGCTGCTTCGAGTGGAGTTTCGATTGCAACGTCATACACCGTTGCCTGTAATATTTGTCGAACCAAACGAGACAGCATGTTAATTTTCCATCTAACAGTTTAAAATAAGCCTTTATTGTAACAAACCCCTGTACCTTTGGGCTGTTTAATCAGCAACAAATGTCAAAAATAGTTGAGCCAAGTTATGAGTCTGTATGCTACCCAAGATGAAAAGAAACAAGCTGCTGCAAAAGCTGCTTTAAAGCACTTGCCTAAAGGCGGGATTTTGGGTGTAGGTACAGGAAGTACTGTGAACTTCCTCATTGAATTATTACCAGAATTGCAACTGGAAGCTGCGGTTGCCAGTTCTGAAGCAACAGCACAGCGCCTTAAAAAATTAGGCATTGAAGTGGTCGATATGAACTCTGTAGGTGGCTTGGATGCTTATGTGGATGGCGCGGACGAAATTGACCGTCATATGCATATGATCAAAGGCGGCGGTGCTGCATTGACCCGTGAAAAAATTGTGGCATCGATTGCAAAGAAATTTGTCTGTATTGTTGATGATTCGAAATGGGTAGAGCAATTGGGTCGTGATTTCCCGCTCCCTGTAGAAGTCATTCCAATGGCGCGTTCTGCAGTAGCACGTAAAATTGTTTCACTCGGTGGTGATCCGGTTTACCGTGACGGTGTAGTGACAGATAACGGCAATGTGATTTTAGATGTGCATAATTTGAATATCTTAAACGCGCTGGAACTTGAAAAAACCATTAACAACATTCCGGGTGTGGTGTGTAACGGTATTTTTGCATTGAACAAAGCGGATATCGCAATTGTTGCAACCGATAATGGCATTGAAGAGCGTACTGCGGTTTAATAAATCTTCCCCTTGCGCAGCAGTGCTGCTCACCTTTGCAAAAGGAGGGAAAAAGCCCTTCTTTTTCTTGCGCTAAATGTTAAAGCACTGCTTTAACATTTGCTCAGGGCTGGGGAGGATTATTAGATAGAAGAATAATATTAATGACCTTAGCAGACCTTCCTGAAATTCAAATCACTCGAAATGTCCGCGCGACACGTTTACGCTTACGGGTAGAGCCGACCCAAATTCGTTTAACAGCACCTGTATTTTGTAGCAAAGGTCAGATTCAAAAGTTTCTTGCAGAATCAGAAGCCTGGATCATCAAAACTTGGCAAGCCCAACAGCAAAAAGCATTGAGTATTGATCGATCTTTTCCCAAAGCATTACAGCTGTTTAATTTAGAAAATCCTTTACAGATTACCTGTGCCACACAAAAGCAGAATTTTATTTACGATGCACATACCGCGGAGTTGTGGATTAGTGACCGAAATCCTGAAAGCTATTTAAAGGCTTTTGTGATTGCTTATGCCAAGCATCAACTCCCGCTCTATTTAGAGCAGGTGAGTCAACAATGTAAATTAAATTTTGGTCAATGTACGATTCGACAGCCCAAAACACGTTGGGGTAGTTGTACATCGAAGCATGACATTATGTTGAATAGTGGATTGGTGTTATTTCCGGAGCATATTACCCGTTATGTCTGTGTACATGAGCTGGCGCATACTAGGCATTTTGATCATAGTCCGCATTTTTGGGCAGAAGTGCAAAAACATGATGCCAATTTTCAACAGCACCGTAAAATTTTAAAAAGTTCGCCAATGCCATATTGGTGGAATCATGTTCAATGACATTTTCAAAGCTTGGAATAATCACTTTGGAACATTCACAAGTCCAACTTAAATTTTCTTCATCTTGATAGATTGAGGCCTTAAAATCTAAGTTAAAAACCTCCTGGGAAAGTTTTAATGCAGCTCCTTGGCTAGGTAAGCAAGGTTGAAAGTCAAAAAGGCGAGGTTTGGCTAAATCTAAGCCTGCATTTTTCATTCAGTTTAAAGCATCTTGTGTTGAAGCTTCATCTATTTCATTTTGTAGAGCTATCCTTGTATGATTTGATTATATTTTTTTCAATTTAACAAAAGGTTATGTGAACTCAAGCATAACGTGATAGCGGTATAATTATTAGTATCAATAAAAACAAGATTTTTAATTGGGTTGGTTTGCAAATAAAACCGCCAAATGCCACCAAAATAGTTCAGAAAAGAATGACTTCCTGTCATACTACGCAGTTACGAAATGGAAACTTTTGATTTGAGGTAGTGATCGTGATTACTGTTGGTATTGTCGGTGGTACAGGTTATACAGGCGTTGAATTGTTGCGTCTTTTACTACGACACCCAAATGTGCAAGTGAATGTACTGACATCACGTACCGAAAATGGTCGCCGTGTAGATGACATGTTCCCAAGCTTACGCGGTCATACCGATCTTCAATACTCAGATTTGAACATCGATGAACTAAAAAAATGCGATGTCGTGTTCTTTGCAACCCCTCATGGTGTAGCAATGAAACATGCGGCAGAACTTATCGCTGCCAATACTAAAGTCATCGACTTGGCAGCAGATTTCCGCTTGCAGGACTTGGAACAATTTGAAAAGTGGTATGGTCTTGAACATGCCTGCCCAGATATTCTAAAAGATTCGGTTTACGGCCTGTCAGAATTGAACCGTGACAAAATTAAAAATGCCAATGTGATTGGTAACCCGGGTTGCTATCCAACGACTGTGCAACTTGGTCTTGCGCCGTTATTTAAACAAGCTGAAGCATTGGTGAAACCTGAAAGTATTATTATTGATGCGAAATCAGGTGTATCTGGTGCAGGTCGTAAAGCCAGCCTCGGCATGATTTATTCTGAAAATGCTGACAACTTCAAGGCATATGGCGTGGCTGGACACCGCCACCATCCTGAAATTGTGGAAGCGCTGGAAAATATTTCCGGTCAAAAAGGTGTATTTAATCACATCGTCTTTGTACCGCATTTAGTACCGATGATTCGTGGCATGCTCAGCACTATTTATATAGATTTGACCGATGCAGGCGATGCAGCAGACCTGCAAAGTTTATATGAGCAATTCTATGCCAATGAACAGTTTGTAGATGTCATGCCAGCTAACAGCTCGCCTGAAACACGTTCGGTGCGTGGTGCAAACCAGCTTCGAATTGCCTTGTATAAACCACAGCCGAAAAAGCTGATTGTGTTATCTGTACAAGACAATTTGGTCAAAGGTGCGGCAGGACAGGCGGTGCAAAATATGAATCTGATGTTTGGCTTTGCGGAAGATGCAGGTCTTGCAGGAATTGGTTTATTACCATAAAAAACGTTTTTCAGCTTCACACACATTTGGATTTGGATTTAAATGTGTGTTTTGAATGAATCAAAATAAGAGATGACGATGCCGAATTCTGACTCAAATACTCCGTCACAACTGTCTTTCCTCAGTAAAAAGCCTTTCTTAAAAGGTAATTTGCCGTTGGGAATTAGTGCTGCCATTCTTGTTCTGGGAAGTGGTTTACTGGGCTATTCAGTTGGGCATCGGCAAGGTTTGACTGTGGTCGGCTATGAGGCAGATGCAGAACAGCTGGTCGAAGTAGTGCAAAAGCAAAAAGCCAGCCTGGAAACGCTGAATAAAAATTTGAATCTGGCGGTACAGGAACGTGATGTTGCGGTCAGCAATTCGAATGATTTGTTTACTGCTTTGAATCAGGCACGGGAAGATAAGGCCCAGTCCGAAGGTTTAAGTGCAATTTACCGTGAAGTATTGCGTCAGCGTGGTGGATTAAGTCTGACCATACAAAATATCGGTATTAAACCTTTACCTGAAAATGCCTATGAATATGAACTTGATCTGGTTCAAGTGAGTCCAAATAGACGCGGTATTTCAGGAACTGTAGAATTGCGTTTGATTCAGGGTACTGAAGTTTTAGTGGTTCCGATGGAAGACAAAAACTTTAACTTTGAAGATTATGAGCGTTTAACCGGACGCTGGACCATGCCTAAAGGCTTTACGCCGCAATTCATTGAAGTGCGTTTAACCGGCGCAACAAGTACACCGGTGATTAAACGTTTTAGCTGGGGCCGTGGCAAACCTATAGAGAGTCAATCTGCGTTTATTTCTGAAATTCCTCAAGCAGAAGCAAATGCGCAATAAATGTGAATTAAAAATCCTATGCGAATGAATAAGCGTCAAAATTGTTTAAACACCATCAAAAATTCTTTTCATCAATCAGGATATGTCGATTGGCATATTAGTCCACGCTTAGGCAATGACTCGCAGGATGACTCTGAGGGGACTGAAGGGGATATTGCGGTACAAACTGCTCCCCCTGAGTTAAAGCGTCCACCCTTGTATGTTGTTGTTTTAATGAACGACGATTACACCCCTATGGATTTTGTAATTGAAATTTTACAACAATACTTTGCTTTGAATCTTGACCAAGCGACCCAAGTAATGCTAACTGTACATTATGAAGGGAAAGGTGTTGCAGGCGTTTATCCACGAGACATTGCGGAAACGAAAGCGAACCAAGTCAATAATTATGCTCGGTCTCAAGGTCATCCATTACTTTGTCAGATTGAGCCAAAAGATTAAGGGGATTACATGCTCAGTCGTCAATTAGAAGTATCTTTACGTTTGGCTGTAAGCATGGCTCGTCAAAAGAGACATGAGTTTCTCACGGTTGAACATTTATTGTTGGCTTTACTTGATAATGACTCTGCGGTAAATGCGCTAAAAGCGTGCGGTGCGGACATTATCGTTCTTCGTAAGGAACTGGAAGAATACGTTGAGCAACACACCCCTAAATTAGGCGAACATAGCGATCAAGCGCCACATCCGACCGAAAGTTTTGATCGTATTTTGCAACGTGCGATTTTCCATGTGCAATCCAGCGGTGGGGATCGAACTGTTGAAGGTGCAGATATTCTTGTTGCAATGTATTCTGAACGTGATTCTTTTGCAGTTTACTTGCTTAAACGACATCAAATTAATCGTTTAACATTAACTCAATATTTATCGCATGGTACACGTAAAGAAGACATACAGGCCGAAGAAGAAGTGGAAGAGCTGGATGGAGAAACAGCGAGTTCTTCCAATGCAGGTCCACTCGATTTATACACCACCAATTTGAATATAGAAGCGCAAAAAGGTAAAACCGATCCTTTGATCGGGCGCGAAAAAGAAATTGAACGTACAGCACAAATTTTATGTCGTCGCCGTAAAAACAATCCCTTGCTGGTGGGTGATCCAGGAGTAGGCAAAACTTCGATTGCTGAAGGGCTGGCTTGGTTGATCGTCAACGGTAAAGCCCCTAAGCCATTGGCGAATGCGGAAATCTACAGTCTGGACATTGGTGCTCTGGTTGCAGGAACCAAATATCGTGGTGACTTTGAAAAGCGCTTGAAACAGTTGTTGAATGCGTTGAAAAAGAAACCGGAAGCTGTGTTGTTTATTGATGAAATTCACATGATCATTGGTGCTGGTTCAAGCATGGGCAGCACCATGGATGCATCAAACTTAATCAAACCGGCTTTGTCGAATGGTAGCTTGCGTTGCATCGGTTCAACCACTTTTCAGGAATATCGTCAGGTTTTTGAGAAAGATCATGCCTTGTCACGTCGTTTCCAGAAAATTGATGTTAATGAACCTTCTATTTCAGAAACCATTGATATTTTGCGTGGCTTAAAATCGAAGTTTGAAGATTTTCATCACGTGCAATATGAAGATAAAGCTTTGGTTTCTGCTGTGGAGTTATCGGCCAAGTTTATTAACGACCGTTTCTTGCCAGATAAAGCGATTGATGTGATTGATGAGGCGGGTGCTCAGCGCCGTTTGAAGGCAGAGCAAGAAGATAGTTTAATCACGGTTGAAAACATTGAAGATATCATCTCTAAGATTGCCCGTATTCCACCGAAAACAGTATCGAAAGATGACAAAACGGTGCTTTCAAATCTTGAGCGTGATCTTAAACGTGTAGTCTTCGGTCAGGATGAAGCGATTGAAGCACTTGGTTCTGCAATTAAATTGTCACGTGCAGGCTTGAAATCACCTGATAAACCTGTCGGTAGCTTTGTCTTTGCAGGCCCTACCGGGGTAGGTAAAACTGAAGTGACCAAGCAATTGGCAAAACTGTTGGGTGTGGAACTGGTTCGTTTCGATATGTCTGAATATATGGAACGTCATGCGGTTTCCCGCTTGATCGGTGCACCTCCGGGTTATGTTGGTTTTGATCAGGGCGGTTTGCTCACAGATGCAATTCATAAGAGTCCACATTGTGTATTGCTGTTGGACGAAATTGAAAAAGCGCATCCCGATGTGTTTAATTTGTTATTGCAAATTATGGATCATGGCTCGTTAACAGATAACAATGGTCGTAAGTCAGATTTCCGTAATGTGATTCTTGTTCTTACCACCAATATTGGTGCAGAAAGCATTTCACGCGTCAGCATTGGTTTTAGAGAGCAAGATAATAGTAATGACAATCAGGAAGCAATGAAACGCGCATTCTCTCCAGAATTCCGTAACCGTCTGGATGGTGTGATTCAGTTCAAGGCATTGCCAACGACAATTATTGAAAATGTTGTGGATAAATTCTTGACTGAACTTCAGGCACAGCTGGATGATAAAAAAGTTATTCTTGAAGTGGATAAGAGTGCACGTGAATGGATGGCTGAAAATGGCTATGATCGTTTAATGGGTGCTCGTCCAATGCAACGTTTGATTCAGGAACATTTGAAGAAACCATTAGCCGAAATGATTCTATTTGGTGAATTGGCAGAACATGGCGGTAACGTTGCAGTTTCTGTGAAGAAAGAGAATGGCAAAGCAGTTGGTCTTAAACTGGAAGTATTTGAAGATCAAACCGCAGAACCTGCATAATTTAAAATAAGTCAAAAAAACCCGTGTTCGCACGGGTTTTTTATTTATTTCAATATAAATTTTTTGTGTTTTATTTAAAGTATGATTTTAAAATCTTTAAAACAGCGCAATCGGATGTGAACTCCACTTTATGGATATTCAAATTACTAAAATTTTAACCACAGTCTTTTTATTTCTTGTCACTGCAATTATGGAAATTCTGGGGTGTTATTTTCCCTATCTTATTTTAAATCAGGGGAAAACGCAGTGGTTTTGGATTCCAACAGTCTTGGCACTGGCTGCATTTGTCTGGTTGCTCACTCTGCATCCAGCAGCGTCCGGGCGAATTTATGCAGCCTATGGTGGTATTTATATTTTTAGTGCACTGATGTGGTTAAGATTTGTGGATCAGGTGATATTAAGTCGATGGGATCTACTAGGTGGACTAGTGGTGATCATGGGGGCACTGATTATTATTTTACAACCACAAGGTTTGATACGTTAATAAGTTTATTATCTTAATACACTGTATTTTTTAAGTCAGATTAATCGGATTTAATAAATAAAAGCATGTAAATAGGATATTTACGATTATAGGTAGATATATTATTTAACCAGCCTAATAAATTTTAAGACAGTTATATCTTTAATAAGTATTTGTTTTTTTGTTTGTAATGAAATGTAATTAGTATAATTACATTGAGCCAATAATTATGAAAAACATATACTTAATTAGAGCTATCTATGCTTTTATCCTTTTGCTTATCGTTTGTATATTGGTAGCGATTAACAATTTTTTCTTTTACAAGAATGAAGAAAAAGCCACTGTACGTGAAATGCGTTATGAAGCGGCGCAATTGCAGGCATTGATTCAAAATTGTGAATCTAAGGCTGATAATTGCACTCAAATGATTAAAACATTTATTGATCATTCTAGCATTAAAGGCAAAATCACCCTCAGTGCGAACACACAGCCATTTTACGTGCAAAATCTGGAAGGCTATAAAGATAACCGGATTGCCGTGACCTATCAGCAGTCAATGCAGGTAAAGGACAATCTCTATGTGGTGAGCTTTGAAAAACTTGTGACTCCACCTTTGCTGAAAAGTATGCTGCGTAGTCTGACTTTCTCGGTGATGGACTGGAAGTATGCTGCACAAAATGGAATAAATCAAAGCTATTGGAAAAACCTCACCAATTTTTGGCAATTCGTTGCAATCCCACGTTCTAGCCCGGCGTTATGCTACTTCTTTCTGATTATTGTTTTATTGCTCTTGGGCAAAGGCTATTTTAAAACATTGCTGCGAAAATGGGAGAGTTCAGAGCAGGCAATCGTTGCCAAGAATGATTTGATTGAACAACTCCATAACGAAAAAGTAAAATTAAAATCACAAAATACTGCTTTAAGCGAACAATTGGATCAGGCTGAATCGGCAGTGAATGAGTTGGAAAAACAGCATTTAGCAATTACTCAGGAAAAACAGCAGCTAGATTCGGCACTCATAGAACTAAACACAAAAATTGCATTCGAGAAAGAGCAGCTGAATACACATATTCAGGACATAAAAGAGGAAAAATTAAAAGTATTGCAGGAAGCGGAGCAGAAATATGCCAATGATGTAAACCACATTATGCAAGAAAAAATGCTTGAAATTAATCAATATTATGCAAATGAAATCAGTTTAATTAAAGTGGACAGTCAGCATAAAATCGATAATTATGAGCATAATCTACAAGTTCTTGCAGAAGCAAGACAGGACTTGGCATTACGCAACACTAAACTGTTGGAAGATCTAGAGGCTTCTACAACATTGATGGATGAAGTTGATAAAAAATTAAAATCCACAGAAACTGAAAATAAACAGCTGCAGGAAAAATTAAAAGTAGTGCAGAATGAGCTTGTTCAGGAAAAGCAGACACAAAATACCTTCATGACGAAGGACTTAAAAAAATGGATAGGACGCTATTTGCTAGCAAATCCAAATTTTAATGTTAAATCAAATCATTCCGCACCTAAACATAATGGAAATGATCATCATGGCAATGACTACGTTGAGAAAATTTTTAACTTGGTCAGAAAAAATGAAGAAATTTCCAAATTTGTGAAAGCAGTTAAATCTGTAAATAATAATGCATTCCAGCAAAGAACGATTGTGGTTTCTAAATTAAAGCAAAAAGGCTTAAATGATCTAAATTATGGTTATATTGCAGAAGTAGTGGGTGAGGATGATCGTGGCAGCTGTGCTGGGCTTTTTTTAACAGCGCAAACCGATTGGGAAGCTATTGTACAAGCTAAACTTTTATTGATACACGTCAAACAGCTAGAGAAGCATACCATTATTGATAAGATATCTAATTAAATAAAAAGCCCTAAATTTTTAGGGCTTTTTATTTACTGGAATTTACACTCACTACTTCTAATCTTAAAGTCATAGTTTTGGCTTTCTGATGACAGCTTTAATTCAACCAGATATGGATTAACACGCTGAAATTCATTTTCAAACAATAAGCTGCAGCTTTGCAGGATATTTTTTCTAAGCAGTTTTTTGACTTCCTTATCACCGACATCTTGGGCAAACTGGGTAAAATCAGGTGTGGTGATAATACCTTCAATTTTTACTTCATTCGCGCTCATTTGGTATTTTTCCAGCAGCATGTTTTGATCGATCTGGAAAGGCAGGGTGCGCGAATCTTCATCACTGATGACATCTAAAATTTCATTCAGGGCTTTGCGGTCTTTAATTTTAAAAGATGAATCCAGAATTTGCTTTTTAACAAAATATTGATCGAGCTCGGTGGCTTTGGCGTGTGCTGTATTAAATATGAGAAAAGTACTTAAACAAAAAAATATTGTTTTAAATGGCATGATCATAATCACTTAAAATGTTTATAATTTAAATTAAACAATTTATAAGCATAAAAAAAGCACCCGAAGGTACTTTTTTTAGAAAATTTTAGTCTGAAGACTTAGTCTTTTTTCAAATTTTCATTAATCAAGAATTCAACCAGTGCTTTTTGCGCATGCAGACGGTTTTCAGCTTCATCCCAAACCACGGCATTTTTGTGGTCTAACATGTTTTCTGAAATCTCTTCGCCACGGTGAGCTGGCAGACAGTGCATGAATAGGCAATCTGGGTGAGCAAGATCCATTAAACGTTCATTCACCTGATAGTCAGCAAAGGCTTTTTCACGGATTTTTTGCTCTTCCTCCTGTCCCATACTTGCCCAGACATCAGTCACAATTAGGTCGGCATTTACGGCAGCATCTTCAGCAGAATCTACAAGTTCTACGCAATGGGCAAATTCAGTCAAGAATTTTTCTTGTGGTTCATAGCCTTTAGGTGCAGCAATTTTTAATTTAAAGCCCCACATATGTGCAGCTTCAATATAAGAGTTACACATGTTGTTGCCATCCCCAATCCAGGCAACTGTCTTACCTTCAACTGAACCACGGTGTTCAAGATAAGTTTGCATGTCGGCTAAAAGCTGGCAAGGGTGGTGGTCATCAGTTAAAGCATTAATGACTGGAACTTTTGAATAAGAGGCAAAACGTTCCACAATGTCATGACCAAAAGTACGGATCATCACAATATCAAGCATGCTTGAAATCACACGTGCTGAATCTTCAACAGGTTCACCACGCCCCAATTGTGAGTCACGTGATGATAGGAAAATTGCACTACCACCAAACTGGCTCATACCTGCTTCAAACGAAACACGCGTACGGGTGCTCGATTTTTCAAAAATCATGCCCATGACTTTGCCAACAAAAGGTTGGAAAACTTCGTTGTTATGCTGCTTGCGTTTGAGTTCAATTGCACGCTGCAAAATTTGATTCAGTTCTAAAGTCGATAAATCGCGTAAAGTCAGAAAATGACGTAGAGCCATGGTTACTCCACAATAATTGCTGAATCGAGAAAAACAACAATTAGTTGTTGGTTGGTTAAATGAAAAGGGAATCGATTAATATACTATATGCAGAGAGAATTGCAAAAAAACTAGACCTGTTGATGACCTTCCAGGAAACGATCTACACAATAAGTGATGTAATTGATGGTTTCTTGATCATTTTCGCGGATTGGAACACCCATGAGCACACACCATTCAATATTGCGGATAATTCCAAAATAAAGTTGAGCAGAATAAATTGGCTGTTTACATTGAATAAGACCAATTTCATCGGCTTTGGTCAGCGCATTGGCTATGGCGATTTGAATATGTTTTGGACCCTGTTCATGAATGTAGAGCGCGAGTTCCGGGTTGCGCTGTGTCTGTTCAATGATTAAACGCAGAAAAGCTACATTTTCTGGAAGCATTAAGTGTTGCTTAACATTCATCAGGGTTTGGATTAAATAGACACGAAGATCATCTTTACCGTGTTCAAAAGGGATGCAGATATCTTTAAAAAACTGTTCCCGACGATAATCACAAATTGCTTTGAATAAGCCTTCTTTATTACCAAAGAAGCCTTAGATCCGCCTGCGTGTTGCACAATATCATCCAGTGATACAGCATCGTAACCACGTTCTAAAAACAGGTCGGTTGCACTGACTAATAATGCCACACATCGCTCATGACCACGCTTGGTTGGTGGTATATCTTTACCTAAAGGAGCTAAATGGGCGATTTTATGCATATTGGATAAAAAACTAACAATTAAATAGGAGGGAAATTGTTATTATAACAAATATATGTACAGCGTGCTGTGTAGAAGTGTACTCGCGTACGGCATGATTTGAACTGAAAAAAGTCATTATTTCAGAAAATAGCTCAAATTTAGCTTATTTAGCGTACAAAAAAGCTGTGTTTATCAAAAATAAATAATACCTAATATCACGAAAATTTATTGTGCAATAAATTTGAGAATTATTTGACTAAAGTTATAGAGTAAAAATTCTAAAGAGTCATGGTCAAACAGAGGTTTATGGATATACTCAAACTTCGATAAATAAAGTGAAACTGTGGAAAGGAAGATGACACAACAAATGTCTGCAGGCTTAAGATTTAGACAAGCACTGGAAGTTGAAAAGCCATTACAAATTATCGGCACAGTGAATGCCTATGCAGCCATGATGGCGAAAGAAGTGGGTTATAAAGCCATTTATGTATCGGGTGCAGGAGTTGCCAACTATTCTTACGGATTGCCTGACTTGGGTATGACCAGTTTAGACAATGTTCTTGAAGATGTTCGTCGTATTACTGAACGTGTTGACACCCCATTATTGGTCGATATCGATACAGGTTGGGGCGGCGCATTTAACATCGCCCGTACTGTTAAACAAATGATTGCGGCTGGTGCAGCGGCAGTGCATATTGAAGATCAGGTCGCACAAAAGCGTTGTGGTCACCGTCCGAATAAAGAAATCGTGACCCAGCAGGAAATGGTAGACCGTATTAAAGCTGCGGTGGATGCCAAAACCGATTCAAATTTTGTGGTGATGGCGCGTACCGATGCCTTGCAAAAAGAAGGTTTGCAAGCTGTGATTGACCGTGCATGTGCATGTGTGGAAGCGGGTGCGGACGCGATTTTTGCTGAAGCAATGACTGACATCACCATGTATAAAACCGTATGCGATGCAGTCGGTGTACCGGTTTTAGCGAATATTACCGAATTTGGTGATACCCCTTATTATACCGTAGATGAATTGGGTGAACAGGGCATTCGCATGGTGCTGTATCCATTGTCAGCAACGCGTGCAATGCAGAAAGCAGCTTTGGAAGTGATGCGTTCTATTCGTGAAAATGGTACGCAAGTCAATGTCTTGGATAAGATGCAGCAGCGTAAAGAGCTTTACCAATTCCTTGATTATCACACCTTTGAAAACACCTTGGACAAATTATTTAAATAAAACATTCAAAACGGAGTATTGAAAATGGCTGAAGGAAAAGTACTGACAGGCGCAGGTTTGCGCGGACAGGTAGCAGGTAAAACAGCACTCTCAACAGTTGGTAAAAGCGGTGCTGGTTTAACCTATCGCGGTTATGATGTGCAAGATTTGGCTGAAAACTGCCAGTTTGAAGAAGTGGCTTACCTGATTTTCTTTGGTGAATTGCCAACCAAAGAACAGCTTGCTGCTTATAAAGCTAAATTGAAATCACTTCGCCATTTGCCGCAGGCATTGAAAGAAGTTCTGGAACGTATTCCTGCGGATTCGCATCCAATGGATGTGATGCGTACTGGTGTTTCCATGTTGGGTAATCTGGAAACAGAACAATCTTTCGATATACAGCAAGATGTTGCAGATCGTATTTTGGCGACTTTACCTGCAATCATCTGCTACTGGTATCGTTTTAGCCATGATGGCGTACGTATTGAAGAAAATACCGATGATGATTCGATCGGTGCGCAATTCCTGCATTTACTTCGTGGTGAAAAACCAAATGAATTGCATGAACAGGTGATGAATGTATCGCTGATTCTTTATGCTGAGCATGAATTTAACGCTTCAACATTTACTGCACGTGTATGCGCTTCGACATTGTCTGATATGCATTCATGCATTACCGGTGCGATTGGTTCACTACGTGGTCCATTACACGGTGGTGCAAACGAAGCAGCTATGGAAATGATTGAAAACTGGACGTCTCCGGAAGAAGCTGAGCGTGAAATGCTGGGCAAGCTTGAACGTAAAGAAAAGATCATGGGCTTTGGTCATGCAATCTACAAAGACAATGACCCACGTAATAGTATCATCAAGATCTGGTCTGAGCGTTTAGCAAAAGACGTGGGTGATACGGTGCTTTATCCTGTATCCGTGCGCTGTGAAGAAGTCATGTGGCGTGAGAAGAAATTGTTCTGTAATGCGGATTTCTTCCATGCATCTGCCTATCACTTCATGGGTATTCCGACCAAACTGTTCACGCCAATCTTTGTGATGAGCCGTGTAACAGGCTGGGCAGCACATGTAATGGAACAGCGTGCAGACAACCGTATTATCCGTCCAAGCGCGGATTATACTGGTCCTGAACTGCGTAAAGTGGTTCCAATTGCAGAGCGTACTGCAGCTTAAGATAAAAGCATGAATAAAGCCTCTTTGGAGGCTTTATTTTTTTGCTAACAATAAAACCGGATCTTCAATGGTGTAACCGGTTTCAAAAGGAATCCCCAGATATTTCACTACTGCGAGGATTTTCTGTTGCTGAGGAATTTTGTAGGCTTGGGAAATGCTTAATCCATGGCGATAATCAATTGCCTGGTGGATCTGGCTTTTCAAGGTCTTATTACTAAGCTGGTATTTGTAAGTATATTTGGGAATATATTGTTGCGGGTCATACCAGGATTTTTCCTTAGAGGGTGTTTTCTTTAAAACCTGAATTTTGATCGATTGCTTTGGTATGGGCACCAGTGGAGTCAGTCGTTTTTTAATTTTTGCGACTTCTTTGTCGAATCGTTGACTGTCCTGATCATAATCAATTTGTTTGGTTTTAGGATTAATATACAGCGAATTAACCTGAATCAGCTTTTCAGGCTGTGTATTATTTTTAAATTGATAATAATAAAGCTGCGGCAGGCGACCACGTCCATCGAGATAATGTTTAAGCACATAGACTTTTTGCTCTTTGCCTTCATAACCCAAGACTTCTATATTTTGAGGACCGCCGACGGTTGCAAAACTGGTGCAGGGTAGCAGTATTAAGCTAAATGAGAAAGTTCTAATATTAAACATTATTAAATTCCTGAATGAGTTTGGTTATTTCATCTGCAATATATTGAGTTAAAACAGAAAGCCGTTTTAACGGTGTACCATGAATAAAATAATGAAAGTTGTGTATTTTATTTAAATATAAAATTGAGATGAAAAATGTGCCTTCAGGTTTACTTTCGGTTGCACTGCCACCTGGTTTCAGTAAACCGGTACAGGCCACCACAAAATCTGCATGGGTAAATAACTTTTTGCCTTGTATTGCCATTGCCTCTGTAACTTCAGCAGATTCGGCGGTATATTTTTCTATAAGCTTGGCATCAATATCTAGGATATCGATTTTGATTGATGGATCATAACTGACTAGTCCACCCAGCAAAATCTCGGCACCACTGTTTTTGCAAATAGAAAATTGACTGCAAAGGTAGCCAGAGCTGGCGCTTTCAATAAAGGCAATCTTTAATTGATGTTGTTCAAGTAAGTCACAGCATTTTTTTATCATTTTTAAAATAATTAAACTTTAAAGTGGTCTACATTGTAATGCAAAAATTGACGAGAACATCTGAATTTCATTTGGAGTATCCGATCTCAATAATTGCTACTTTATGTGAGAGAGTTCGATATTATTATTTTTTATTCAGTACAGAATAAAACCTATTACTTTAATAATGTTCATATAGTTTTATTTATATTGCTGATTAATATGAATTAAATTTCATGAAAAGTTCTTTATAATTGTATCTGAACTGTAATTTTATTTTAATTAATGTTAAAATGAGGCAGATTGTTGTATGTCGCTTTGATGGGGTCGATTGGGTGGAAATTATAAAATTCGTTAAAAGTTTTAATACGGTAAACACTTATTTAATGGTTTCACTGGTTCTTTTAGCTTTTATTGTGGTTTATTTCTATTTTATTAATCCTGTTTAGGGGTTTAAAAAACTATTTCAATTGATCAGGATAAATGATCTTTGAGGAATCAGATATTGAATATTCAAATTTGGATATATCCAATCTTAAAAAGATTGGAACCTGAACAAATAAAAACCCAGTGATTGCACTGGGTTTTTTGCACTTGAAAATTGGATTTAATTTTCAAGTGCAGGAGTCGCAGCAGCAATGGCAGCAGCAACTGCATCATCTTCAGACTGAGCTTCATTGTTTGATTTGGCTTGAGTTTCTGAAGCTGGTTTTGGTTCAGTTTTCGGTGTTACTGGTTTTGGTTCAGCTTTTGGTGTTTCAGTAGCACTTTGCTGAGGTACTTCACGACGAATGACTGTAGTTGTATTTGGCGTTTCTTCACGTTCAACTTCTACCTGTGCTGGAACTTGAGCATCGTTATTTTCAACAGATTCCAAAGGTACAGCTTCTGCAGGCTGATTCATTTGTTCAGTTTGCTCGGTTGTTTCAACCTGTTCTTGCTCATCTTCCTTTGGTGTTTCTTTTTTTACACACGCTGTTAAAAGTAAACTTGTTGCAATAGCACCACAAAGTAAAAGTTTGTTATTCATAATCGCACAAAATAAAGCATTAATTGGATGTTGCCATTATAACAGCAAATACGAATATAAAAATCCTATCAAGTTGCTCTAATTTTTTATCGGAAATGCTGATAGAATAACCAATTGTTTATTGTTCTATGAATTGATGCGGAATGACTTTGCTTTATTGGTACAGAGTAAAGTAAAATCGCACAACATTGTAGGCCAATTTAGGCTCCATTGTACGAGAAACTTAATGACCCATTTTATTTTCGTTACTGGTGGTGTTGTATCATCACTAGGTAAAGGTATTTCAGCTGCATCTGTGGCTGCGCTTTTAGAAGCCCGTGGTTTAAAAGTGACCATGGTCAAAATGGATCCATACATTAATGTCGATCCAGGGACGATGAGTCCGTTCCAACATGGGGAAGTTTTTGTCACAGAGGATGGTGCTGAAACTGACTTAGACTTGGGTTATTACGAACGTTTCTTACGTCGTGCGAAAATGACCAAACTGAACAACTTCACATCAGGCCGTGTTTATCAAGACGTTTTAAATAAAGAGCGTCGAGGTGATTACCTGGGTGGTACAGTTCAAGTTATTCCACATATTACCGATAATATTAAAGAACGTGTTCTTCGCGCTGGTGAAGGCTATGACGTTGCAATTGTGGAAATTGGCGGAACAGTAGGTGACATTGAATCTCTCCCATTCATGGAATCTGTACGTCAGTTAATGGTAGAGCTTGGTCATAAACGTACTATGCTTATGCACTTGACCTTACTTCCATATATTAAGTCAGCAGCAGAACTGAAAACCAAACCGACTCAGCACTCTGTGAAAGAGTTGTTATCTATCGGTATTCAACCAGACATTTTGATCTGCCGTACCGAACATGATGTAGATGCGGATACAACCCGTAAAATTGCACTATTCACTAACGTTGAAGCGCGTGCAGTTGTGGTATGTAAAGATGCACGTTCTATTTATCAAATCCCACGTACTTTCTACGAACAAAATGTTGATGATTTAATCTGTGAACGTTTTGGCTATAACGACCTTCCAGAAGCTGATCTTTCAGATTGGGATAATGTAGTTGAAGCATTATTGAATCCTGAATATACAGTTCGTGTAGCGATGGTGGGTAAATATGTTGAACTTCCAGATGCCTACAAATCTGTAAACGAAGCACTTTTACATGCTGGGGTTAAAAACCGCGTTAAAGTTCAAATTGACTACGTGAATGCGGAAGAACTTGAAAGCCAAGATGTTGCGACAGTATTAAAAGATGCTGATGCAATCCTGGTTCCAGGCGGCTTTGGTGAGCGTGGTACTGAAGGCAAAATGCAGGCGATTAAATACGCACGTGAAAATGGCGTGCCATTCCTAGGTATCTGCCTAGGTATGCAGCTTGCAGTGATTGAATACGCGCGTAATGTTGCGGGTATTACCGATGCAACATCTACAGAATTCAACCGTTCAACTAAATCGCCTTTAATTGGTTTGATTACTGAATGGTTAGATGAGCGTGGTGAGGTTCAACAGCGTTCAGCAGATTCAGACCTTGGCGGTACGATGCGTCTTGGTGCACAAAAATCTGAACTGGTTGAAGGCACTAAAACTCGTGAAGTGTATGGTAGTGCAGACATCATTGAACGTCACCGTCACCGTTACGAAATGAACAACCGTTATATTCCAGTGCTTGAAGAAAAAGGCATGAAGATTTCAGGTTATTCACCAGTACAACATTTAGTAGAAACTGTTGAAATTCCTCAACATCCTTGGTTTATTGCTGTACAATTCCATCCGGAATTTACAAGTTCACCACGTGATGGTCATCCATTGTTTGCTAGCTTTATTGATGCTGCGAAAAAACAGTACCAAAAAACCAAATAATGGCTGAAGGACTAAACTAGGAAAGTTTAAATGTCGCAATTAAAACCACAAGAAATTGTACGTTTAGGCGATATACAAATGGCAAATCACTTGCCATTTGTATTATTCGGCGGAATGAATGTACTTGAGTCAAAAGACCTGGCTTTTGAAATTGCAGAAACTTATGTAGACATCTGCAAACGTCTGGAAATTCCTTACGTGTTCAAAGCAAGTTTTGATAAAGCCAACCGTTCAAGCTTGAACTCTTTCCGTGGCCCTGGCCTCGAAAAAGGGATCGAGTGGTTAGCGGACATTAAAAAACATTTTAATGTACCCATCATTACCGATGTGCATGAGCCGTATCAGGCTGCTCCTGTGGCGGAAGTTGCTGATATTATTCAGCTTCCAGCATTTTTAAGTCGTCAGACTGACCTGGTTGAAGCGATGGCGAAAACAGATGCCATTATCAACATCAAAAAAGCACAGTTCCTTGCTCCGCACGAAATGCGCCATATCCTGCATAAATGTCTGGAAGCCGGAAATGACAAACTGATTCTTTGTGAACGTGGTTCAGCATTTGGCTACAACAACCTGGTTGTAGACATGTTGGGCTTCGACATCATGAAAGAAATGAATGTACCTGTGTTCTTTGATGTGACCCATGCGCTGCAAACCCCGGGTGGTCGTGCTGACTCTGCGGGTGGCCGTCGTGCGCAAATTACAACTTTGGCGCGTGCAGGTATGGCAACCGGTCTTGCAGGTTTATTCCTTGAAGCACATCCAGACCCGGAACATGCTAAATGTGATGGTCCATGTGCACTCCGTATGTCACAACTTGAGCCTTTCTTGGCGCAGCTTAAAGAATTGGATACCTTGGTCAAAGGTTTCAAAAAGCTAGATACACACTAAATTAGATACATATTGATGCCTTCTAAAGCATCTTGTTATTCATCAACTGAGGAATTGTTCATGAGTCAAATCGTTGACATTCGTGCACGTGAAATTTTGGACTCTCGTGGTAACCCAACCATCGAAGCAGACGTAATCTTGGCATCTGGCGTAGTTGGCCGTGCATGTGCACCATCAGGTGCTTCAACTGGTTCTCGTGAAGCTTTAGAACTTCGTGACGGCGATAAAGCACGTTACTTGGGTAAAGGCGTTAAAACTGCGGTAAACAACGTTAATACTTTGATCCGTGATGCGTTAGTGGGCAAATCAGTATTCGAGCAAAAAGACATTGATAACACGATGATCGCGCTTGACGGTACTGAAAACAAAGAAAAATTAGGTGCAAACGCAACTCTAGCTGTATCTTTGGCTGCTGCGCGCGCTGCGGCAGAAGAAAAGAAAATTCCACTTTTCCAATACATCGCAGACCTACGTAATAACACAAATTTAATCATGCCTGTACCAATGATGAACATCATCAACGGTGGTTCGCATGCTGACAATAATGTTGATATTCAAGAATTTATGATTGAGCCAGTTGGCTTCAACTCATTCGCTGAAGCTTTACGCGCAGGCGCTGAAATTTTCCATTCACTAAAATCAGTATTAAACAAAAAAGGTTTAAACACTGCAGTTGGTGATGAGGGTGGTTTTGCGCCAAACCTTCGTTCTAACGAAGAAGCGATTACTGTCATTCTTGAAGCAATTGGTCAAACAGGTTACAAGGCTGGTTCTGATATTATGCTTGCGCTTGATTGTGCATCTTCAGAATTCTACAAAAATGGTCAATACATCCTTGCGGGTGAAGGCAACAAAGCATTCACAAGCAACGAATTTTCTGACTATTTAGCTGGTCTTGTAAACCAATACCCAATTATCTCAATTGAAGATGGTTTGGATGAGTCTGATTGGGAAGGTTGGTCTTACCTGACTTCTATCCTTGGTGACAAAATCCAGTTGGTTGGTGATGACCTGTTCGTTACAAACCCGAAAATCCTTCAACGTGGTATCAACGAAAAAGTTGCTAACTCGATTCTGATCAAGTACAACCAAATCGGTACTTTGACTGAAACTTTAGACGCGATCTACCTTGCGAAAGACAATGGTTACACAACTGTTATTTCACACCGTTCAGGCGAAACTGAAGATTCTACAATTGCAGATCTTGCTGTAGGTACTGGGGCTGGTCAAATCAAAACTGGTTCACTTTGCCGTTCTGACCGTGTAGCAAAATATAACCAATTACTTCGTATCGAAGAATTGACTAAAGCTGCATATCGCGGTAAAGCTGAGTTCAAAGGTTTGAACTAAGCACATCATGCTATCTCTATTAAATGTATTTGACTCCAAAGTGAGTAAAGCATTATTGGGCCTTGCGATCATTTTGATCGCAGGGTTTCAGTACTTATTCTGGTTTGGTGAGGGTGGTTACCATGATCATCAAAAACTGGCGCAAAAAATTCAACAACAAACAGAATTAAATACCGAACTCAAAGAACGTAATCGAGTTCTTGCTGCTGAAGTCTATGACTTAAAAAATGGTATTGAAGCCATTGAAGAGCATGCACGTTTAGACCTAGGCTTGATCAAGCCGCATGAAACTTTTGTACAAATGAGCACCATTGGCACTCACTATAAACCGATTTATATTGATCCAAATGCCAAAGTCGATTTAAGAACCAATGAAAATGAAACTGGAGCACCTGTAGAAAGTGCACCATAAAATTTGGGCAGTCATTCCTGCCGCTGGTTCCGGAAGCCGTTTTTCTAAAACTGAACTTAAACAATATCAACAGATTCAAGATCAAACTGTACTTGAACATACCATTGCACGTCTGAATCAGTTGCCTCTGGCAGGTTATGTTCTTGCTATTGGGACGCAGGATGATGTTGCAAAAAGCTTGGCATTATCCAATCCTGAAAGGGCACATTTTTGTTCGGGTGGTGCAGAACGGGTCAATTCGGTTCTCAATGCCTTAAGCTATCTTGAAGCATTTGCAGCTGAAGAGGATTGGGTATTTGTCCATGACGCAGCACGTCCTTGTGTGACCCAAGACTGTTTGCAGCGTTTAGTGAATACCGCTATTCAGGAAAATTGCAGTGCGATTTTGGCGATTCCTGTCCGTGACACGTTAAAATATGTTGAACAGACAAATACTATTACTAAGACGGTCAGTCGCGATCATTTATGGCAAGCTCAGACACCACAAATTTCAAAACTGGGTATTTTAAAACATGCCATTGAAAAAGCATTGCAGGATGGCATGATCATTACGGATGAAGCTAGTGCTTTAGAATATGTGGGTGAGCAGGTGAACGTGGTACAGGGCCGATCAGATAATATTAAAATCACCTATGCGGATGATCTGGAACTGGCCAAATTGATTTTAATGTCGCAAAAATAAATTGGCTGTAGATATGTTATCTACATCGCTTTAATTTTATAATTTCTCACCTCATCTAAACGTTCAATTATTTCAAATGGTGCCATCCCCCCAGTATCGTTTTTTACGTCACTCATTACGTGACGGTAGAAGCATTAAACATGACTCATCCAGATGGGCGAAACTCCACTTAGATCCGTGGCTACTTTCTTTTCTGGTATTGAATGCAATTCTGGGATTGATGGTGGTTTATAGTGCCACCATGCAGGATAGCAGTATGGTCATCCGCCAGGCGACCAGCTTTGGTGTGGGCTTTATTATCATGTTTCTTTGTGCCCAGGTTCCGCCAAAAGTTTACCAGGCTGTCAGTCCCTATTTTTATATTCTGGGTATGGTGCTATTGGTATTGGTACTGGTTATTGGTGATACGCGTTTAGGGGCGAAGCGTTGGCTGACCATTCCGGGCATTGGCAGTATGCAGCCGAGTGAAATCATGAAATTTGCCATGCCACTGATGATGGCTTGGTATTTCTCGCGTCGTGCATTTCCACCTACATTTCTGCAAATTATGACCGGACTCATCTTGATGATGATTCCTTTTGTACTGGTGGCATTACAGCCTGACCTGAATATTGGTCTGATTATTCCTGGTGTTTTTGTCTTGTTCCTGTGTGGCATGTCTTGGCGTTTGATTCTGGGAGCTCTGACGGCTTTGGCAGTTGCGGCACCGGTTTTATGGATGTTTGTACTGCAAACCTATCAGAAGAAACGTATCTTGACTTTATTTGATCCTGAGTCAGATGCCTTGGGTGCTGGCTGGAACATCATCCAGTCTAAAATTGCCATTGGTTCCGGTGGTTTAACCGGTAAAGGCTATTTGACCGGTACTCAGTCACATTTGGGTTATTTACCTGAACATCATACCGACTTCATTATGTCGGCCTATGCTGAAGAATATGGCTTTGTCGGGGTATTTTTATTATTTAGCTTGTTTGCTGCGATTATTATTCGTTGCTTGATGATTGGGTTAAATAGCTTCCATAATTTTGGACGGTTATATGCAGGTGCTATAGGACTGACGTTCTTTTTCTTTGTATTTTTAAACTCAGGTATGGCAAGTGGGATTCTACCTGTGACTGGAGATCCTCTGCCACTAATGAGTTATGGGGGTTCGGCAGTAATTTCCTTGCTGGCAAGTATGGGGATTGTGATGTCGATCCATACCCATCGTTGAGGATGATATTGAAAAGCTAGATTTGATCTAGCTTTTTTATTTTTGGGGAAAATAAATGGATTTATTTGAACAATCAATGAGGATGGTTAATGAATTAAATCAAGAACTATCACAGTCTGAATTTGTAGATGGCGGGCTACGTTTAGATTTAGTATATCAATGTTGTGACATATCGATTGAACATGGATTAGCGGTTAAAACATTATTAGAAGCTTAACTGTTTATATCGGCTCTTGCACTGTTTCGTACGCAATTTGAATCTTTAGTACGCGCTTATTGGATATTATTTGCAGCAACGGACGAGCAAGTGTGTGAGTTGGGCGTGCTGGATTCAATAGAGCAGCTTACTTTAAAGGAACATAAAAGTATTAGCCGTTTTACTGCAACGCCGATGATTGAAGCTTTGAAGGAAATTCAGGAAATCAAGCATATTGTCGCTCAACTCGAAGAGTTCAAGTTATTCTCTTTGGATTATCTTAATTCAATTGTACATAGTGGGAAGCAAACATTTTTGCGTCACACCTTTGGTTTGGGTGATGAACACAAAAAATTGATTATTAAGCAATCTAACAATTTAACGATGATGAGTGCACAGATTTATTTAAAACATACATTGCCTGATCGTCAAAAGCTTATTCAGATTTTTCTTCAAAAGTATCGTGAATGTTTTATGTTGCCTGAGGATATATCGAAAGAAGAGCGGGAAAAGATTTTAGCGCGTTATAAGTAGATGTAAAAAAACCCGCAATTGCGGGTTTTTTATTTCGAGATTATATTAGGTGAGGAACCAGGTGTAATAACCCCAGATCATCAATGGCCATGCGATATATGGACTAAACAGCCATTTCCACAGCCAAAACTTAGGCAGAAATCCTACTCCGTAAATAAATCCACCTGAAATGCCAATCATGATCATCATCAAGGCCCTATGGTTATAGTGGCCATTGGCATCGAGCATGAGGGCTGGGTGAATTAGCAACACCGTAGCAAGAGGCAATGCCATCAAAAATGAAATGGCCATTACAAATTTATTTGGCTTGCTTCCTTCTGCTGTCATTGCGATCTCTGTCATGTTTTATTCCTCATCCAAATCTTGATGATGTTCGATATAAAGGGCACTTAATACGCCTGCAAAGCACGCCATTAAAATCCCGAGAATCCATGCGAAATACCACATAATTTTATCTCCTAAAACACAGCCTTAGTACAGGCTGTGTGAATTCTCTTGAATATGTTTTTTGGTAATTACGCCCCACATCTTATAGTAACACCAAGTGGTGTAACTCAAAATAATTGGAACAAAAATACAGGCAGCAACAGTCATTACAGTCAGTGTGTTTTTACTTGATACGGCATCCCACATTGTCAAGCTGGCAACAGGGTTGATGCTTGAAGGCATAAGGAATGGGAACAATGCAAAACCAGCTGTTAAAATTGCACCAATTACCATGAACGAGGTGCCCAGGAAGCTTAAACCGGCTTTTGCTTTCGCAGCAGCGGCAATTACAATCAGGCTTCCCAAGATTGCCATGATCGGTGCAATCATGGTGATTGGATAAGTCGAGTAGTTATTCATCCAGCCATGGTTGCCATTAGTAATGACTTCTTTGGCAAGAGGGTTTGCTACAGCATTTGTATCAAATGGTTGAGCTAAAGTATAACCTTCAATGTTACCGAAGTATAACCATGCTCCAGCGCCTAGGAAGCAGACAAGGAACACTACACCCATTAATTGAGTTGCTTTCGCAGAACGTGCGTGTAAGTCGCCATCGGTACGAAGCATCAACCAGGCACCGCCATGCGCACTTAGCATGGATAAGCTGACAATACCGCAAACCAAGGCAAATGGGTTGAGCAGGGCAAAGAAGCTACCAGTATAAGTTGAACGTACAGTTTCATCTAAGGTGAATGGTACACCAAGGAACATATTACCGAAGGCAACACCGAAGACTAAAGCAGGCACGGCACCACCAACAGCCAAACCCCAGTCCCAAGAGTTACGCCATTTTTTGTTCTCAAGTTTAGAACGATAGTCAAAACCTACAGGTCTTAAGAACAGGGCAAACAGTACCAGTAATAGTGCCCAGTACATGCCGGAGAATGCGGTTGCATAAACCATTGGCCATGCAGCAAACAGTGCACCACCTGCGGTAATGAACCAGACCTGGTTACCGTCCCAGTGCGGGGCAATCGTATTGATTGCCGCACGGCGTTCTTCATCATTTTTGCCCACGAATGGCATGATTGCCATAGAGCCCATATCGAAGCCATCGGTGAGGGCAAAACCAATCAGTAGTACACCAACCAGAACCCACCAGATAATTTTGAGTAATTCATATTCGATCATGATTGAGCCTCCGCAGCAGCGTGGTTTTGATCAGCGCCTTTTTCAAAGTGGTATTTACCAGTATGTAAAGAACTTGGACCTAAGCGCGCGAATTTGATCATTAAGTACATTTCGATAATAAGAAGTACTGTATAGAACGCTGCAAGTGCCAGGATTGAACCCCAAATGTCCCCAGTACTTAAGCTTGAAGCAGAAAGGTGTGTAGGTAAAACCTCACCAATCGTCCACGGTTGACGACCGCCTTCAGCAACATACCAGCCAGTCTGTGTAGCAATCCACGGTAATGGAAGGCCGTATAGTGCAAATTTAAGTAACCAAGGCTTGTTTTCTGCATTGCGTTTAGCCACTGCATAAGTTGCAAGGATAAACAGAAGCAGCATCAAGAAACCGGAAGCAACCATTGCACGGAACGAGAAGAACAGGGCAGTTACGTTAGGAACAGTATCCTTAGTTGCTGCTTTGATTTGCTCTTCAGAAGCATCTACTACATTTGGTGTGTATTTTTTAAGAAGTAAGCCGTAACCCAAGTCTTTTTGGTTTTCTTTGAAGGAAGCCATAAGCGCTGGTGAGCGATCGCCTGCACGAAGTTTTTCAAGTTCGGCATATGCAGTCATACCATTGCGGATACGAAGCTCATGTTGAACCATCAGGTCTTTCAGGCCAGTCACTTCTTTATCAAGAGAACGTGTTGCAATGATACCCATCACATATGGAATTTTGATGGCATAGTCAGTGCGTTGTTCTTCCTGATTTGGAATACCAAACAATGTAAATGGAGCAGGTGCCGGGTGAGTTTCCCATTCTGCTTCAATTGCAGCCAATTTGGTTTTTTGTACATCACCCAGTTCATAGCCTGATTCATCACCCAGTAAAATTACGGATAATGTAGAAGCTAAACCAAAGATAGCAGCAATCGCGAAAGAGCGACGAGCAAAAGGTAAGTCACGTTTTTTAAGCAAGTAGTAGCTAGAAATTGCCAAAACGAAAACTGCACCAGTCACATAACCTGAAGATACAGTATGGACGAATTTAACCTGAGCCACCGGGTTGAAAATCAGTGCACCGAAGTCAACCAGTTCCATACGCATGGTTTCAAAGTTAAACGCTGCGCCCACAGGATTTTGCATCCAGCCATTGGCAACTAGAATCCAAAGTGCCGACATGTTTGAGCCGAGAGCAACCAGCCAGGTCACGCCTAAATGCTGAACTTTGGAAAGCCGGTCCCAGCCGAAGAAGAATAGACCAATAAAAGTCGATTCCAAGAAAAACGCCATTAATCCTTCAATAGCCAGTGGCGCACCGAAAATGTCACCGACATAATGCGAATAGTACGCCCAGTTTGTACCAAACTGGAACTCCATGGTTAAGCCTGTAGTTACACCCAAGGCAAAGTTAATACCAAAAAGTTTTCCCCAGAATTTGGTCATGTCTTTATAAATTTCTTTACCGGAAATCACATAGGTGGTTTCCATGATGGCAAGAATAAAAGCCAGACCAAGAGTAAGAGGTACAAATATAAAGTGATACAACGCGGTCATTGCAAATTGGAACCGCGAAAGATCGACCACGCTTTCAGAAATCATCAACGTGTCTCCTTGATTTGGGAAGGGCTGCCAGCAATATGCTCGGCAACTTGAGTGTCAAAATTTTGAGGGATAGTCGGGGCGTCGAACCAGATGTGTTTAATCGTCAGTAAGAGTGCAACCTTAATTATTAAAATGACTGCGATCTCTCGAACTAAACGTTGATTGTAATCTTTCGGTATTAAGCTCATACAAATAAGCCTATTTTTTTAAACTTGATCTATATTATTAAACAAAAAATAACTAAAAATAAATAGATGAAACAATTAAAATAAAAATATATTATATTTATGTTTTAAAACAATGATTTATGTTGAGGTTGTGATAAAAAATATACTGATTTTTTGCAATTATTAAGTTGACTAAAACGCTGCGTATTTAATTTTTAATTCTGACTAAAATAGTTATATATACTTTTAAATCCAACTAAACACTTGTATTTTTTTAGTAGATATAATTAATTGATAATTGTTCTTGTTTAAATTTCAATTTAATATGTTTTATATAAACGCAATTAAACACATTTACCTAAAATGTAAGATGGATGAGAGAAGAAGTTATAATTCTTTCATCAAAAAAAGACCACACGAATGTGGTCTTTTTAATAACTTTTCTAATTAGATGAAGAGGGCTTAGAAGTTATATTCCATACCAAGACCGAATACAGTCATAGTGTCATCTTCACCAGCAGCTGTTTTCCAGTCACGTTCTTGAGAAGCAACGATACCGTACATACGAGCTTGTTTGTTGAAGTAGTAATCTACACCAAGGCCGTATTGATTGATGTCACGATCAACAGAAGTAGTTCCAGCTGTGTATTCTGTATTCGCATTTGCGTATTCAGCTTTTACAACCCATGGAGTTGAACCGATTTTATATGCAGCGGCAATTGTGAAAGCATCTTCTTGTAAGCCTTTAGCAGCGGTCAGATCGTCAGATGGTTCAGCAGTTTGCCATAAACCACCTAAAGTAAAGCCGTTGATACCCACTTTAGAGAAGTCATAAGCTCCAGTGATACGGAAAGCATCAGAAATATATTTTTTACCATCAAAACCTACATATTTACCTTCAACAGCAGAGTTTGCTGCTAGGCCTAAAGATAAGCCAAGGTCTTTGTTATCATATAGGACAGATGCTGAGATACCATCACCGAAGCCATCACGGGCACTATCGTCACCAGAAGTGCCAGCTGCAGCAGCAGTTGAATTTTCACCTTGTAGCGCCATAATGTTGAATTGAACGCCGCCAAGCAATTTTTTGTCAGTTTCGATACCGATCGCATTTTTAGGACGTTCTTCACCGTGCATCATGTTGGTAATGTCAAGACGAGTGTGATCGTTGAAGATATCTTGAGCACTGCCAGCAGCTGTTTTGAAATAAGAATCGTAGTTACCTGCTTTTAGTGTACCTAAACCAGCCCATTTAAGACCGATGAAGCGGTTACGTGCACTCCAGTCAGTATCTGAACCAGAACCATCAGTAGAAACAGCCCATTCTGCTTGATAAACAGCTGACAGGTTGTCAGTCAGTTTCTCTTCACCTTTTACACCAATACGTGAAGCATGAGAGCTTACTTCAGAAACATCGTTACCTTTGAAATCGTAGTTATCAACTTGGTCGATAGATACGTTCAGTTTGCCATACAAAGTTGGTGCCGCTTGTGCTGCACTCATCCCCAAAGCCGCTACTGCAGTAGCGAGAAGTAATTTTTTCATTGAGATATTTCTCCAAAACACGGTTCTAAATGGCATTTGCCTTACTTAACACTTCTTTTTTAGTTTGCTTAAGTACAAAAAATTACAAAAGCTCACCAACTTGCTATGCAGTATCTGTAATGTTTGTGACAGAGAAGTGAATGAAAAATGACAGTTTGATGACGTATTGAAGGACAAAAATTAAATTACATTTCTTCTTTTTGTTATGAAAATAAAAAAATGGAGCCGAAGCTCCATTTTCTTTTTATGATTTAAATCAAAGTGCGGCTTTAATTCTTTCAGCCAAAGCCTGGATTTGTTCTTGATCACCCATATGCAATGCATGTTTTCCAAGTTCATGAACTGAACTTGGAATGAGGTGAAAATGAACATGTGGAACCGTTTGACCAGCAGATGCACCTGAGAGTTGCATCAGTACAATACCTTGAACATCGAGTGCTATTTTCATTGCTTGAGCAACTCTTTGCACAATTTGAATGGTATAAGCAGCAGCATCGGGTGGTAGATCAAGCAATGTAATTGCAGGTGTTTTCGGGATGACCAGCGTATGACCCTCTGCCTGTGGCATGATGTCCATAAAAGCCAGAACCTGTTCGTCCTCATACACTTTTATTGCAGGAAGTTCATTACGAATAATTCGTGCAAAAATATTTTGATCATCGTAAAGCATGTCTAGTCCTTGAAAGTGATTGGGTACTGTAATTATTTACAGTTCAATTCTTTCTGACGATCTTTGATGGCGTCAAGTCGTTGTTGCTCTTTTTCTGAAAATTTAGGTTTAGTTGTATAGCAATTGTCATTGCCAAACTTCGCCTTAGCTTCCGGGTCTTTAAAGCAAAAACCTTTAGACGCATAAATGACATCATGGTCATTTTTTAATTGTTGACACTCTTGCTCTGCTGTCGCTGCAAAAGCAGTTGCCCCAAAGAAAGTTGTAAAACTAGCCAAAACTGCAACACTAAGCTTGGTCATGAGGGTTTCCTCTGTGAGAACATTGTGTAGAACACTTCTACACAATATTAGGTTTAATTTATTATTATTCAATGGCGAGTAATTACTCAAGTGTAATTTTACTCCAGGATTCATACATTTTTACAGCACTAGAAAAGTCACTGTCTTTTTCTGCTAAATTGCTGGCTGCCTGAATCAGGCTTTGCGTTAAGGCAATAACCGGCGCTGAGAGTTTAGCATTACGCACCAGGTCAAGTGCAATACCTGTATCTTTGGCTAATAGCGGTAAGGCAAAAGTCAGAGGGAATTCGCGGTTTAAAACCCGTTGTGGCAACACTGTTTCAGTCACACCACTTTTACCGCTTGACGCATTAATGCAGTCTAAAGCTTCATGCAGATTTACGCCATGCGCTTTTAAGGTAGTGAAACCTTCAGCCACTGAACAAAGATTGACAGCCAAAAGCATATTGTTCACGGCTTTGACTGCGAAACCGGCACCTGATTCACCGACATGTTTAATCAGCTTTCCGAAGGCTTGAATTGCAGGAAGGGCTTTTTCAAAAGCAGTGGCTTCACCGCCAATCATCACGGTTAAAGTACCATTTTCGGCACCAATGGTTTGACCGCTTACGGGTGCATCAAGAAAATCTACATCCAATGCTTTTAACTGCTGGCTGAGCTTTTTTGCCGATTCAGGAACACCACTGGTGCAATCGACCCATACCGAACCCGATTTAATCTGAACCGTTGCAATGAGGTCTTCGACTTCCTTGCTGGTTGGTAGGCAGGAAAAAATGATATCTGCTTGAACGGCTTGCTCGAGTTCGACTGCCTGCGTGCCATATTCAGTTGCATGTCCTTTGGCTTTTTCAAAATTACGGTTCCATACATACACCGTATCAAAATGTTGAGGTAAATGTGCTGCCATACGGTAACCCATTGCGCCCAAGCCGATAAATGCAACTGACTGAATCATGATGTTTCCTTTATATTTTGCTTGATCTCTGTTTTAACCAGGTGGTCATGAAAGGCCAGAATTCGTTGGCACTGGACTGACTAGACATCAGTCCTAAATGACCACCGGGGATAAGAGTAAACGTGACATCCTTGCTATTTGTCAATTCAATTAAAGGCTTAACGGCATCTTCGGAAACAATCTGATCGCTACGACCCGCGCCTACCAATAAAGAGCAGTTTATATTTTTTAATTCGATATGTTTATCTTGTAATTTGATAACGCCATTTTTGAGCGGATTTTGTAGCCAGACATTAAAAATCATGTCCTGATTGATGCCGCCAGGGTAGTCAATCATCCGGTTCAGAAAATGACCCATGGTGGCATGTTCGTATAAGGCTTGCAGGTTGTCGAGGTTCGCTAAAAGCTGCTTTTTGCTTTGTATCCATCCCATAGGATCAATAATTTTAAAACCGAGCGAGTTAAGTAGGCCTGGGCTATGAGTCAGATGCTTGGGTACAGTTCCTGAATAAATCTTGTTTTGCAGCGCCTTATTTTTGGCAATCAGTTGATTAACCTTTTGAAACAGCTTCCCGGTACGACCCGAGGCATGACTGTCTACCGGACTACCCAACACAATTAAATTTTTAACGTGGTTCGGTTGATGCAGGGCACAATACAGCATGACAAATACCCCGGCCATACTCCAGCCATGCAGTGAAATTTCATCACTGTTGGAATGCTGACGAATTTGTGCAATGCAATGTGGAATGGCATCGTCAATAAAAGACATGAAATTGAGGAAGCGATCTTTATAGTTATATTGACCCCATTCGATTAAATAGACATCAAAGCCACTATGTTGAAAGTGTTTCACCAATGAGCGGTAAGGGTACAGGTCGTAAATGGCCATGTTGATTGCAAGGGGGGCAACAAAAACCAGAGGTTCTTTATATTGTCTATCCGGTGAGGCGTAATAACGCACCCGGGTTTGTTTGTACTCTGCAATGACTTCATAAGGAGTGTTTTGCGATAAAACCAGTGATTTTGCGTTAAATAAAGTTGTCGATAGGTTTTTGAGTTTTCTTTTATGTTTGGCAATTTTATTTTTAACTTGAATCATTGCTGCAGGTACTAACATATAGGTGGATTGATCGAAGTGTAGGCGATATTTATGCATTATACCTTGACCTTAAATGCCATAGGCGCTCAAAATGTTGGCAATTATTAGCAAAGGCACCAGGACTGGGTAGCAAAGATGAGCCAACAAGACGACCTTGAATACCAATTAGATACTTTAGCCATTCGTACAGGTCATACACGCAGTTTTGAAGGTGAGCACGGCGAGCCAATTTTTCTGACATCTTCATTTGTCTATGAAAATGCAGCAGAAGCCGCAGCTAAGTTTTCAGGTCAGGAACCTGGCAACATTTATTCGCGTTTTACCAACCCGACTGTAGCAATGTTCGAAAAACGTCTTGCAGCCTTGGAAGGTGCTGAACGTGCGGTGGCAACCAGTTCTGGTATGGCAGCAATCATGGCTGTGGCAATGTCCTATTTGAAATTGGGCGATCATGTCATCTGTTCACGTGCGGTATTTGGTTCAACTGTTTCGTTATTTGAAAAGTATGTGGCTAAATTTGGCGTAACTGTTGATTTTGTTGATTTGACAGATGTGCAAGCATGGAAAAATGCCATCAAACCTGAAACAAAATTATTGTTTGTCGAATCTCCATCAAACCCGCTGGCTGAAGTTGCAGATGTTCAAGCTCTGGCAGATATTGCTCATGCCAATGGTGCATTGCTTGCAATTGATAACAGCTTCTGTACCCCAGTATTGCAACAACCAATCAAATTTGGTGCGGACTTGGTTGTTTACTCAGCAACCAAATATCTGGATGGTCAAGGTCGCGCTTTGGGTGGTGCTGTGGTAGGTAATCATAAACTGCTTGAAGAAGTATTTGGTTATGTGCGCACCACTGGCCCGTCAATGAGCCCATTTAATGCCTGGGTATTCTTGAAAGGTCTGGAAACTTTACGTTTACGTATGCGTGAACATTCAGCAAGTGCACAGAAACTGGCTGAATTTTTAAACAATCACGACAAAGTTGAAAAAGTGTATTACGCTGGTTTGCCTTCACATGTCGGTCATGAACTTGCAGCCAAACAGCAAAGCGGTTTTGGCGGTATTGTATCCTTTGAAGTCAAAGGTGGTCGTGAAGGGGCTTGGAAAGTTATCGACAATGCCCAATTTATTTCAATTACCGGTAACCTGGGCGATGTCAAATCCACCATTACCCATCCAGCAACCACCACTCACGGTAAGCTTTCACCAGAAGCAAAAGAGGCTGCAGGGATTCGTGAAGGTTTAATTCGTGTCTCTGTTGGTTTGGAAGATATTGATGATATTATTCGCGACATTAGTCGTGGTTTAGATTTAATCTGATTTTTTATAGATATTGATTTAGAAACTGATTGTTCGGAGAATTTTATGAACATTAATATGTTGATGCAGCAAGCACAGCGCATGCAAAAAGATGTTGAAAACAACATGAAAAAAGCCAAAGAAGAACTTGCTCAAACTGAAGTTCATGCTGAAGCAGGCGGTGGTTTGGTGAAAGTCACCATGACTTGCCGTAACGTGGTAAAACGTATCGAAATCAGTCCTGAACTTCTTCAAGATGATGCCGATATGATTGAAGACCTAATCGCTGCTGCAATGAATGATGCTGCGCGTCAGGCTGAAGCAGTTTCTGAAGAAAAAATTAAATCTGCTAATTCTGGTATGGGCTTGCCACCAGGCCTTGCTGGTTTATTTTAAGGAATGCGTTGAGTGTTTAGTGATCGATTTGATCAGCTGGTACAAGCTTTACGTATTTTGCCAAGTGTTGGGCCGAAATCGGCTCAGCGCATGGCATTACACCTGATCATGAAAAACAGGGAAGGTGCAGTTGGTTTGGCACATGCTTTGAATGAAGCAGCCACCTACATTCATGAATGTAGCATTTGTCATTCACTGACGGAAAATGAAGAGTGTGATATTTGCCTTTCGCATGAACGTGATGATCAATTGTTATGTGTGGTGGAATCACCGGCAGATGTGATGGCGATTGAACAAAGTGGTAGTTTTCGCGGTAAATACCATGTGTTGGGTGGGCATTTATCGCCACTGGATGGTATTGGACCTGAGGAAATTGGTATTCCATATCTGATTCAGCGCCTCAGTCAAGGCCATGTTTCTGAAGTCATCCTGGCAACCAATGCCACAGTTGAAGGTCAGGCGACAGCACATTATCTGGTTGAAGCAACCAAGCATTTGCCTGTTCAGATGACACGAATTGCTCAAGGTGTTCCTCAAGGGGGAGAGCTTGAATATGTCGATAGTCATACCTTAAGTCAGGCTGTGCATAACCGTATGCGTATGAAATAAGTACACAGGTGCTTATTTCATTATTTTTGACAAGAATAAGAAGTGGGTAACATTTAGTTCAAACAAACCTGCACTTATACAAAAAATATATAAAAAATGTTTATTTTCTTATTTAAATGCTCAAATAGCGATAATATACCTTTAAGATATAAATTTTGTTATATCTAAATGTTATATATAGGGTAATATACGTTTAAGAGAATCTGGTTTTTAGACTCGGTAATATGTTTCAGTTCATTCAGCAACAAAAAGATTTAGAAAATATTCTGCACTTGATGGGGCAGACATCCATTTATGGATTGGATACCGAATTCATCAAGGTCGATACCCTGTGGCCTAAACTCGGTGTATTTCAAATTAATGTTGCCGGTCAGGTTTTTTTGCTCGATGGCACAAGTCTAGATTTGTCGGCATTCTGGAAAAAACTGTTCCATGCTCAGCAAAATATCTTTCATGCCTGCAGTGAAGATATCGATTTAATCTATCACTATTCTCAGCAAAAAAGCCTAAGCAATGTTTTTGATACCCAGATAGGCATGTCCTTTTTGGGGCACGGGCTACAGATGAGTTATCAAAATGCGTTAAAGCATATGCTGGATGTTGAAATTGATAAAGACCAGACCCGATCTGACTGGTTGGCGCGTCCGCTTAGTACAGAGCAACTGAATTATGCTGCCAATGATGTGCTTTATCTCATGAACCTGTCCAATAAAATTCAGCATGAATTAAGCGATAAGCATTTGCTGGATTTTGCACTGGAAGATTGCCGTCATCTGACTCATGAAATTGGTCAGGAAACTCCGCTAGAACTGCTTTATCACGATATTGGCAATTATCGACATTCACGCCGTCAATTGATGCAGCTGCAGCAACTGGCAGTATGGCGGGAGCAGATGGTCAAAGCCTTGAATTATCCGCGCAGCTTTATCCTGAAAAACTCTACCCTAATTGATCTGGTGGAAAAAAATCCGCGTAATCATTTTCAGCTGTCCGGCATTAAAGATATTCGACAAAATATTGTGCGTGAATATGGTAAAACCATTCTGGATTTACTTAAATTCTTGCCCAAGCAGGCGGAATGGCCACTGCGTATGGCACGTCCAATTCGTCACTCATCCAAAGAGATTGGGGAAAAAGTCGAAAATGTCATTCAGGCTGTGGTTCAGGAAACCACGGTGCCAAAAGAAGTGTTGATGCGTAAAAAGTGGCTTAATGCATTGTACCAACATGTGGTCTTTCATAATGATGAACAGGATTTACCTGCTTATCTGCTTGGCTGGCGTTATGACGTGCTGACCAAGCCGCTGATTGAAGTTCTGCATGCGGATGAAAATTATCTGTCTATCCAGATGAAAGTGATGGATTAATTTTTAATCATTCTGTTTAAAGAATTAGCATTTATACAAAATCACGACTGATGCGTTAATAATCACTAATGTATCGGTCTTTTTTTTGCTGTATGCTTTGTCCTGAGTTTAATGAGTACTGTTTCAACTATGCAATGTTCAATTTTTAAATCTAGCAAAAAAGATGAAATGTATCTTTACATCGCCCGCCCAGAAGCAACTGAAAATGAAGCTGAGGTAGTAAATCCGCTGGAAATTTTACCGGAAGCGATGCGCGTTGCATTTGGCCGTGCAACTTTTGTCATGGATTTAGAGTTAACCGAAAGCCGTAAACTGGCACGTGTAAATGTCTTGCATGTGATCGACTCTATTGAAACTAAAGGTTTCTTTATTCAAGTACCTCCAGAAGGATTAATCAATCCCAATGCGGTTGCACCTGAAGGGCTACGTGGCGCTTAATAGTTAATCAGGAGTTGTAACGATGAATAGTTTTTTTTCACTACTAGATTCAATTCCTGAAGATAACATTGCTGTCACGGTGTATCTTGTAGGAAGTCTGATTATTCTCTGGGCTTGGTACGTTATTGCAAAACGTTTGCCTAAACCATTAGGTGGAATGACATGGCTGATCGGCTTTGCGATTTTACTGACGCCTACAGTTTCTGAAGGAAATAATGCTTCTATCGCCCCAGCCTTTTTTGGACTGTTATTTGGTATTTTAACTAAAGAAAAAGTTTTGGTCTGGACAAATGCCTCTCTCATTCTCTTTGTGGTAGGGTTAGGCTTGGTTATTGGAGCATTATGGTCAAAATACATGGCCAACAAGGCAAAATTCGTAGCAAACAAAAATAGTTCACCGCTTTAAGTAAAAAAATAAGGTTAGATCATGTCTGTGGATACTCAACAATTTTCCGGTACAGATCAGTACATTGCGACTGATAGTTTAAAACTTGCTGTTAAGGCTGCACGTAGTCTGCAAAAGCCACTTTTGGTTAAGGGTGAGCCGGGTACAGGTAAAACCTTGCTTGCTGAACAAGTTGCAGAAAGCTTGGGGCTTAAACTGCTCACTTGGCACATCAAGTCGACTACCAAGGCACAGCAAGGCTTGTATGAATACGATGCGGTATCACGTTTGCGTGATAGCCAGTTAGGCGACGATCGTGTTTATGACATTAAAAACTACATCAAACCTGGAAAATTGTGGGAAGCCTTCACCAGTGAACAACGCTGTGTATTGTTGATTGATGAAATTGACAAGGCAGACATCGAGTTTCCAAATGACTTATTGCATGAACTCGACAAAATGTCGTTTTTTGTCTATGAAACCGGTGAAACCATCACTGCGACGCAACGTCCAATCGTGATTATTACTTCAAATAATGAAAAAGAATTGCCCGACGCATTCTTGCGCCGCTGTTTCTTCCATTATATTGAATTCCCTGATGAAGCGACTATGCGCGAGATTATTGATGTGCATTTCCCGCAAGTATCAGCCGCTTTGGTCAACGAAGCCCTACAGGTTTTCTTTAAGCTTCGCCAGATTCCGGGCTTAAAGAAACCACCATCAACTTCTGAATTAATCGACTGGTTAAGCTTGCTGATGGCAGATGACATGCCTGAAGATATTCTGCGCAATCATGATAAATCCAAAGCGATTCCACCACTTTATGGTGCATTAATTAAAAACGAGCAAGATGTACAGTTGCTTGAACGTTTAGCCTTTATGTCACGTCGCTAAGGGAGAAACACGCATGTTTGTGCGATTGTTTTATACCTTACGCAAATACGGTGTGCCGGTATCGACGCGTGAATTGATTGATCTGAATGAAGTGGTGGCTTCAGGTCTGGTGTTTGCAAATCAGGATGAATTCTATCAACTGGCCAAAACCGTTATGGTCAAGGATGAGCGATTCTTTGACAAGTTTGACCGTGCCATGAAAGATTACTTTGATGGCATCTCTACTTTTGATCTGGATGATTTGCTCAATCAAGTACATAAGTTGCCAAAAGACTGGTTTGATCTAGAGCTTCTGGAAAAGCATCTGACACCTGAACAGCGCGAAGAGCTAAAAAAAGCCGGTTCACTGGAAGAGCTGATGAAGATGCTGGAAGAGCGTCTTCGTGAGCAGCACAAGAAGCATCAAGGCGGAAACAAGATGATCGGTACCGGTGGTACGTCGCCATTTGGTGCCTACGGTGATCATCCTGAAGGTGTGCGAATTGGTGGGCCGGGACGTAAACGCTCTGCTGTAAAAGTTTGGGAACAGCGCAAATACCAAAATCTCGATGATGAGCAGATTCTGGGTACTCGGCAAATGCAAATGGCACTCCGCCGTTTACGTAAATTTGCCCGCCAAGGCGCTGCTGAAGAGCTGGATATCAATAGCACCATTCGGGAAACCGCCAAGCAGGGCATTCTGGATGTCCAGTTGGTGCCGGAACGTCGCAACCGGATTAAAGTGTTGATGTTGTTTGATGTCGGTGGGTCTATGGATTCGCACATCGCGCAATGTGAAAAACTGTTCAGTGCGGCCAAAACCGAATTCAAGACTTTAGAATATTTTTATTTTCATAACTGCCTCTATGATTATGTCTGGAAGGACAATATTCGTCGTTCTAATACCCGTATGAATACCTGGGATCTGTTCAATACTTATGGACGAGACTATCGGGTAATTGTGGTGGGGGATGCCAGTATGGCACCTTATGAGCTGAACTCGGTGGGTGGTTCTGTTGAATATATGAATGATGAAGCGGGCAATGTCTGGCTACAGCGTTTACGTCAACACTTTGAAAAAACCGCCTGGTTGAATCCGGAAGAAGACAGTTATTGGCATTACACCCATACCATCGGTCAGATCAAGCAGATTTTTGAAGATCATATGTATCCCATGACCTTAAAGGGCGTGGAAGACATGACAAAATATTTGGCTCGTTAAACGTATTGAAATCAAATGCGTTCTTTTTAAATGAAGGAATTGAAAATGGATCATCAAATTAATGGCATACCATTACCCAATGAAGAAGGTTTCTTTGGACAATACGGTGGTCAGTTTATTCCACCTCATTTAAAAGAAGCGATGGACGAAATTAATGTCGCGTATGAGCAAATTCGTCATACTGCAGAATTCCAGAATGAATTGGCTGACCTATTTGCCAACTATGTCGGTCGTCCAAGTCCACTGTTTCATGCCAAGCGTTTGTCTGATCTATTGGGTGGAGCGCAAATTTACCTGAAACGTGAAGATTTAAACCACACCGGTGCACATAAGATTAATCATTGCCTAGGCGAAGCTTTGCTTGCCAAATATATGGGTAAGAAAAAAGTAATTGCTGAAACCGGTGCAGGCCAGCATGGTGTGGCGCTTGCAACGGCATGTGCTTTAGTCGGTATTCCATGTGAAATTCATATGGGACAAGTGGATATTGAAAAAGAACATCCAAACGTAGTCAAAATGAAGATTTTGGGTGCCAACCTGATTTCTGTTACACGTGGTACGGCAACATTAAAAGATGCGGTAGACAGCGCGTTTGAAGAATATTTAAAAGATCCGAAAAATTTCATTTATGCGATTGGTTCAGTGGTTGGTCCACATCCATTCCCGAAAATGGTGCGTGACTTTCAAGCAATTATTGGTGATGAAATTAAAGTTCAGACCAATGACCGTTTTGGCTCAAACCCGGATTATATCGTAGCTTGTGTCGGTGGTGGTTCAAATGCCATGGGGGCCTTTTCTGCATTTTTAAACGATGCCGATGTAAAACTAGTAGGTGTAGAACCTGCAGGTCATGGTCTGGATACCACTATGCATTCGGCAACCTTAACTTTGGGTAAGCCAAGTCAGCTACATGGTATGGCGTGTTATGTCCTTGAAGACGAAAAAGGTGAGCCTTTGCCGGTACACTCGATTGCTTCAGGTCTGGATTACCCGGGCGTGGGTCCGCAGCACAGCTTGCTGAAAGACTTGGGCCGTGTGGAATATACTACAGCGACTGACCAGGAATGTCTGGATGCCTTTATGACACTTTCTCGTGTAGAAGGTATTGTCCCAGCATTGGAAAGTTCACATGCGGTCGCTTGGGCTTTACGTGAAGCACCAAAAATGGCTAAAGATGTGAAAATTGTGGTCAATGTTTCTGGTCGTGGTGATAAAGACGCAGACTATGTTGCTGCAAAGTTAGGTTTGAATTAATTATAAAATCTTCCTCTTGCGCCTGCGGCTCATCTTTTAAAAAGAGAGACTTAATTTCCATCTTTATAAGAAGATAGTAAAAGTCTCCCTTGATTAAAGGAGATTTAGAAGGATTAAAAAAACCTCTCATTTCGAGAGGTTTTTTTATGTGTTTTAAAGCTTAACTGGCGATATATTGCTGCAGTTGGTCAATCAATTTGCGCTGATCATCCATCACGGCTTTGACCAAATCACCAATCGAGATCAAACCCACCAGTTTTTCATTTTCAACGACAGGAAGATGACGTAAATGGCGATCAGTCATTAAACCCAAACAATCTTCAACACTGGCTGATTTAGTTACAGTAAGTACTTTGGCAGTCATGATTTCACCGACTGTCGTTTCTTTAGCGGTTCGTTCCATCAGCGTGACTTTACGAGTGTAATCACGTTCAGAAAAAATACCGACCACTTTCTCTTGATCAGTCACTACCAGTGCACCAATGCCTTTATCTGCCATAAGCGAAATTGCTTCAAGTACCGTTGATTCCGGACGAATTGTAAAAATAGTTTTATCAATTTTATCGTGAATAACTTGTGCAACATTGGTCATTTATTATCATCCTTCTTGTTCTTTGTTTGACATTAAACTTAGCGCGAAATCAGAAAAATGCAAATACTTTTCAGGTCATTAATAAAATTTTACATTTCTCTAAATTTCAGTTTTAACACTTTGGACAAAAACTTAAACGGGCTGTAAAGATTCAGCAAAAAAGAAATGCCGCATCTGTTGCGTGGTTAATTTAAATTTTTGGCTCGATGAATTACAAAGTGCAGGGGTTACATTTAAACGCGTTAATGTCGGTAGCAGGGATTCCTGAAAATCTGCCGGGGTAATTTTACGCGGTGTATAATTTGGCCAATGGCGTTCAGCATATTTCTGTGCCTGCAAACCATTTAACCAAAATGGGAAAATAAAATCTTCATGGTCAGACATCATGGCCCAACCTTGCTGATGATATAAACCCCAAAGTACTCCGCAGTACATCATAGATTTTAAAATCGTGATCTTAAAAAATAAATCTTTAGGAATAGGCTGTAATGAATTAATTCGACTCATACCCGAATACATGTAGTGAATTCAGCCATTATTGTAAGGAATGAAGATGAAACTTCAGTGTAAGCTTTGAGAAACAATGTAAATAAATATGTATTTAAAAACAGAAGGCATTAAAAAACGCCACCTTGGTGACGTTTGATTAAGCTTGCATGGTGGCCAGTTTCTGCCAATATTGAGCTTTGAGAGAGTCGCGTTCTACTCGGAAACCTTGATAATAAAGTTCTGCTAAAAATAAAGCTGCTTTACCATGTCCGGCACGAGCGACTTCTTCCAGTTTTTGAACCGCATCTGCAAAATTCATTTGAGATTGAATAGTATTTACTGCATCTGCATATGCATGTTCTAGGTCTTGATGAGAGAGTTGTTGAATCATATTAAACTCCTTATTGTAATTATGATTGCTAAATAAGACTATTAAATTTGTCTTGATACTAATTTAACTAGGTGTTGTTAAAGTAATATTACATTGAACCTAAATTGTCAAACAATATCTATGGGCTGTATTGTTAAAATCAAGGTTACATGATTAAACAATGTACAAAATGATCTTTGATTAGTATGCTAATAGAGGAATTTTAAAATATAAGGAGAATAATATGACAAAAACATTTGATGGTTTTACGTTTGATTTGCCTCCGACTGCAGATCAGATCATTGAACTCGCGCATCAGCATCGTAAAAATTTAGATGAAGCTATTTTCCATCAAGAAATTCACCTGGGTAATTTTTGTTTGGCCCAGCGTAAAAGAGTTTATGATTTTACTCGACAGCTTGATGTTCAGCAACGTGAGGATTTTTATAATGTTTATAATGGTGAGTTGCTGCGCATAGCAGATGATGATGAGCTGCATCCCGTGCATGCCGAAAGAGGAGTGGGAGCTTTCGCAATTCTACTGGTATTGGGGATTATCGCATTGGTACTTTACTTTGCAGTGATCCGAAATGTAATTGGCTAATCGCTGATTTTGATTTGCTCAATTTCTGTTACAAATGCGGCGAAATTGAGCAAATTTGCTTGTGCTTCTTCATGCTGCATCCTACACTACCTTGAATTCGAGGTAGGTTATGCATATTGCTTTACAAAAAATTGTTCAATTAAAATCTCAAATAAAGCTGGAAGATATTTATAACGGATTCGTCGTTACAATCATTGCCATTATCTTGATTCTTGCTTTCATTGCTCTGCATCGTCCCATTACTGTTAAACAGTTTGGAAATGTAGTGCAACTTTCAGCTCAAGCCAGTTATCCGGCAACTCAGGAAATGGCCATGCTGCTGATGCAACAACCTCAAATTCCTTATGCCCAATATTTTAAATTGATGCAGGCGCATCATGTTGAGATGACACAGGCTCATCAATTACCTCCTTTGCAACCGGAGTAGTAATTGTTTTGGGGATTTGCTCAATCGAAGGTATGTTTGAGGGAGTTTGTGGATTTAAATCTTGTTTCAGTACAGCTTCCAGCGCGGGTTTGTCTAATTTTTCATTCACAATGATGATGGTGAGACGTTCAGGATGCAGATGTTTTTGAATGGCATTTTGCACATCTTGCACAGTAATTTTTTCTAGTAATTTTGGATAATTACTCAGGTAGTCAGCGGGTTGATTATAAAAACCTATAGAACCTAACTGTGCATTGATACTGGCATTGCTACTATAATTGTTCGGAAAAGCGCGTAACATGCCAGCCTTGGTTTCTTGCAGCTGTTTCTCGTCAATGGGCTGTTTGACAAAATTGACCAAGGCCTGATGGGCGACCTGTATACTGTCGTACAGCTGGTCTTGTCGGGTCGAATAACTAAAACTAAAAGTTCCGGGAGCCTGGCTAAATGAAAAAGAACTATAGACGCTATAGGTAAAACCACGTTTCACCCGTAGTTCTTTCATTAAAATGGAATTAAAACCACTTCCGCCAAACATCTGGTTGGCTACTTCTAGTGCCAGTCGATCCGGATCATAGCGTGTAGGGCCTAATTGTCCCATCATCACATGGGCCTGACTGGAGTTAAACTTGATGTGGCGAATATCAAAGCCTGATTTATCGATGGGTTGAGCCAGTGGTTTGGCTTGTTCTCCCTGTTTTAAGCTGGCAGCGATACGTTCAGAAAGTTGCTGTGCCTGTTTAGGACTGAGTTGGCCGGTAATGGCAATATTCAGGTTCTGAGCCACTAGAAATTGATTGCTAAATTGTTGTAATTGCTCTGGTGTGATTTTACTGATACTACGCTGAGTCCCGGTAATGGGTTCAGCATAGGCATGTTTTCCATATAAAGCACGGTAAAATAGAATACTCATCATGCGACTAGGGCTTTCCTGGATCTGTTTCTGGCCTACTAGCGTATTGCTTAATACCAGATTGATACTGGATTTTTTAAAGGTTGAATGGTTTAGCATTTCAAGTAGCATGGCTAAAGCAGATTCAAGTTTATTGGGGTCAGACAATACCCGTAATTTAACGATGAACATGTCCCGATAAGCACTGGCACTAAATTGAGCGCCTACGCTTTCAAAAGCACGGGCAATTTGATTGGCGGTATATTTTTCTGTTCCTTCATCAATCAGTTTTGCCGCCATATTGGCGATGCCATATAAACCTGGTGCGATTTCTTCATCCCGTGCTGAGCCAGCATTAAAGGTCAGTTGAATATCGACCATGGGTAGGTCTTGCGATTCCACAAATAGCGTACGAACATTATATTTGTTTTTCAGATCATGCACATAAGGGGCATGAAATTGATTTTGTGGATTGCTGATTTTTAAACTTTGTAGCAGTGGAATGGATTTGAGCTGTGTCGGATTGTCATCGGGAAGGGTATTCAAGTCGATGTCAGCCATTGCTGCTTGAGCCCAGATCATGGAACCAAAAATAAAAAAAGAATTCAGCTTGAACATGGCAAATTCCACTATGGAGCTTTATTTTCAGGAGAAAGATATAGGGTACTGAGATTATCACGGCTAAAATAAACATTCGCCACACGTTGTATATCTTGCGGGGTGACAGTTTCAAAATGTTTGGGCAGTTCATCCATCAAGCGAAAACTTAAACCGTTAATCTCCAGATTGCCGATCATCCGGGCTTGTCCGGCAATGTCATCCTGGCTATAGACTAAATTGGAGACATATTTAGCCGTCACTCGCTCGACTTCTGCGGCTTTAATCAACTCGGTTTTGAGCAGCTCAATTTCGGCTTGAATGGCTTGTTCAGCCTCTGGCAAACCCACCCCATCAGTGGGCAAGGCAGAAATGCTTAATAAGCTGTCTCCACGGCTATAAGGATCATAAGACACACTGACTGCGGTCAATATTTTTTTATCACGAACCAGACGATCTTGCAGTCGTGAAGAAATTCCGCTGTCTAAGATGTTTTTGATAATTGTTAAGGCATAAGCATCTTGCGGATTTTTTGTTGTGACCAGTGAGCGCACGTTCCAGGCCATAAACAGGTTGGGTACTTTCACAGGAAAATTCAATTCCATATGGCGATAACCGATATGGTCAAATTCTAATACGTCATTGCGTGGCGGGGTTTTTCTGACAGGGATATCGGCAAAATACCTTTGTACTTGTAGCAAGGTCTTTTCAGCATCAACATCACCGACAATGACCAGTATGGCATTATTAGGTCTATACCAGTCGCGATACCATTTTTTGACATCTTCAAGCTGAATGTTTTGCAGATTTTTCATGTAACCAATCACCGGCTGACGATAATGGCTGGTTGGATAGGTGATCCATTTGAACCGTTCGAAAGCTAAAGATCGTGGATTGTCATCTGTGCGTAAGCGCCGTTCTTCCATCACCACTTTAATTTCAGGGTCAAAATCCTGCTGGCGTAACAGCAGGTTGCTCATCCGGTCTGCTTCGAGTTCTAAGGCCATCGGTAAATAGGTTTTAGGGTAAAGCTGATAATAATTGGTGTAGTTGGTAAAAGTCGCAGCATTGACCCGTCCACCATACATGCGGCTTAAACGGGTAAATTCATCATCGGGAACTTTTTGCGTACCTTTAAACATCATATGTTCCAGTACATGCGAAATGCCTAATAAGTTCCCCGATTCATCACTGCTGCCAACCCGGTACCAGATTTGCGTCATGACCATGGGAGAATGGTGATCTTCGCGAATAATCACTTTTAAACCGTTTTTAAGCGTAGTTTCAAAGGTCGTACGTGCCAATTTACTTTGCGTTTCTGCATGTACCCAGCCACTTTGAAGCATCAATAAAGCCAGAGTGAGAGTCAAAATAAAATTTTTAAGAAAAGATGGCTTTAAAAAAAGTGGGTAGTTGCTTTTGAACACAAGATATACCCCCTAGTAATAAATTATATTTATGATCATTTTTCAGAAACTGCTTCCTGAAAGCAAAGGTTAAGTTGTTGGTTTTTGGTGTGTTCAGTGTCTACTGGAAAACGTACGACAAAACTATGCTAGAATCCTTGTTTTTTAACGCTATGCTTTTCAAGGATTCGGCATGCAACAGCAATCTAATGGGCAAAATAAATTTTTGATTGATGCTGATATCGGGGATGACGATGTCACTTTACCGAATTTACCTGCGGTAAATATCCCTATTGTTGAAACTCAAAATGAACAAGTGAATGTTTCTGCGCCTGTAGCCACAGAAACAGAGCAAACAGAAATAGAGCAAGACGATACGCCTAAAGGTGGCTTTTTTAGCCGCATGAAAGAAGGGTTAACGAAAACCCGTAAAAACCTTGCTGATGGTATGGTCAACATTCTCATTGGTGGTAAAGAAATCGATGATGAATTGCTGGAAGAAGTTGAAGAGCAATTACTGGTTGCAGATATTGGTGTAGATGCAACTAAAACCATTATTGCCAACTTAACCGAACGTACTGCGCGTGGTGATCTGATTTATTCACATTCGCTTTACAAAGCGCTGCAAGAAGAATTGGTGGCATTACTTGCACCGCGCGTTAAACCCTTGCATATCGATCCAAATAAAAAACCATTTGTGATTTTGGTAGTAGGTGTGAATGGTGTAGGTAAAACTACTACGATTGGCAAGCTAGCAAAACGCTTGCAAGGCGAAGGCAAAAAAGTCATGCTGGCTGCGGGTGATACCTTCCGTGCGGCGGCAACCGAACAATTGCAAATTTGGGGCGAACGCAACAATATTTCAGTGGTTGCACAGGGTCATGGTGCAGACAGTGCTTCGGTAATTTTTGATGCCTTTGAAAGTGCACGTGCTAAAGGTGTGGATGTGCTGATTGCAGATACAGCGGGTCGTTTGCATAATAAAGGTCACTTAATGCAAGAATTGACCAAAGTAAAACGTGTGATGCAAAAAATTGATGCGACAGCACCACATGAAATTATGCTGGTTGTGGATGCGGGTACTGGCCAAAATGCAATTAATCAGGTTGAAATGTTTGACGAAGCTGTTGGCTTGACAGGGCTAACCATTACCAAGCTCGATGGCACGGCTAAAGGTGGTGTGCTATTTAATATTGCCAGCCGTACCCATGTGCCTATCCGCTTCATTGGTGTGGGTGAGAAAATTGATGATTTACGCCCATTCTCGGCAAAAGCATTTGTTGCTGCACTCTTTGAAACTGAAAAGTAAAATGCGTTATATTTCACACAAACTCCGCTAAATGCGGAGTTTGTTGTTTTAGTGATAATTGTTTGATTTAAAAAACAACATTCAAAAATCCCGGATCCAAAGCTCAGCCTTATAAAACCGCTAGAATATTAGAAAATCTTAAAAGCTTTAGCATTCTTATTGGGGAGTACTGTTGTGGCATTATTAGAGAAAATTGGTCACGTCTTGACGACAGATATCACTAAAGAATTGAGATTTAAAAAAAGAGCTGCTGAAGAGGTGAATGAATTAACATTTGTCGATCATTTAAAAAAACGTCGCAGTATTTATGTTCTAGGAAGAAAAGTTCCTTTTAGTCAGGCCTATTTGGCGGAATTGATTCAAGAGGCGGTACGGAGCTGCCCATCTGCATTAAATTCTCAAAGTTCAAGAATTGTAGTGTTATTTGGTGATTCCCATGAGCAATTTTGGCAAATTGTCAAAGAGGTACAGCGTAAAATAGTCGCGGTACATGTATTTGATGGTGCAGCAATGAAGATAGATCAATGCATGGAAGGATATGGAACGGTACTGTTCTACGAAGATCAGAATACTATTCAAAAATTGCAAAAGAAAATCCCTTTCAATGCGGATGATTTTCCAATCTGGTCAGAACAGACGTCTGGTATGGCGCAGTATGCGGTATGGACAGCCTTGGCTGATTCAGGCATCGGTGCTTGTCTACAGCATTATAATCCCAGTATAGATGCTGCAATTTCGCAACATTTTCATATTAATGAATCCTGGTTGCTGCGAGCACAGCTGGTTTTTGGTTCCATAGAACAAGAAGCAGACATGAAACCGATTACTCAGGATGCTGAACGATTTAGAATTTTGAGTTAATCTCATCGCTGTATTAATTAAGCACCCTTACTGGGTGCTTTTTTATTTTATAATAGTTGAAAATCAGCTATAGAGCTGTTCTATAAATAAACACAATGTCACTCTTTTAATCCTGTAATACGCCTAAAATGAATATAAGATCAATCTATTCTAATTATGCTTATTAAAACTCAAAGAAGGTGAGCTCATGTCATTTTTAGCACATATGAAACAACGCCGTACTATTTATGCAATTGGTAAGAATGTTCCTATCACAGCAGATCAAATAGAAGATGTCATTAAAGATGCAGTGCGTAATAGTCCCTCAGCTTTCAATTCACAAACTTCACGTGTGGTCACTCTATATGGCGAGTCGCATGCGAAATTCTGGAGTATCGTACGTGAAACATTGCGGAAAATCGTGCCAGAAAGCGCATTTGAAAATACCAATGCAAAAATTAACAGTTTTGCAGCAGGTTATGGCACGGTATTGTTTTTTGAAGATCAGGACGCGGTAAAATCGCTACAAGAACAGTTTCCATTATATGCAGAGCATTTTCCAGCGTGGTCAGAGCATTCTACAGGCATTGCGCAGTTTGCTGTATGGTCATCATTGGCAGAACAGCATATAGGAGCTTCATTGCAGCATTACAATCCTGTCATTGATGATGAAGTTGCAGCTACTTTCGATATTCCTGATAACTGGAAATTACGTGCCGAATTGGTATTTGGTTCAATTGAAGCACCCGCGGGAGAAAAAACATTTATGGATGATAGTGTTCGTTTTAAAAGATTTGATTGATTTTTCTTCAATTAAACCGAAATAAAGCAGAGTGTTAATTTATGGATGAGAAGATATAAAGATAAATCGATTAATTTGCAAAGCTTATCTCAACAAAGTCTTGAAACTAAAGCTGTATTAAAAATGGTTTTGTCATAAAATTGCCATTTATTCATTGCATAGTGCAATGAATTTTTAACAATCAAATGAAGAGATAGTGAAATGAGCTTAAAATTAACTTTAGCTGCAGCTGCATTGATGTTAAGTGGTACCGCATTCTCAGCAGTCACTATTTCAGCACCAGAAGAAATTAAAATTTTGGCGGTGAATGATCAGGAAGTGAATACCGGATTATTTCGCGCCAAAAACAATCAATATAAAGTTGATGCCGGCACCAGCAATATCAGTGTACGTTACACTCAGTATTTTGAACATTTGAATGGTGAACACGATATTGTAAAATCAGCTTTAGTGACCATACAAACACCAGTTTTACAAGACGGTGGAGAATATCGACTAGACTTAGTCAATGCACCAGCAAATTTTGAAGCTGCAAAGAAATATGCGGAACAACCAATCGTGGCGTTGTTTGATAAAAATAATCAGATGCTGGTTCAACAAGCGGGTGCAAACACAGAACAAAAACCATGGTTAGCACAGAGTATCTTTTCAAAAACTACTGATTTAACGCAAAAGAAAATAAAGTTGGAAAATCAGCCAGCACCCGTATATACACAAGCGGCAGTGCAGGCCAAAGTGGCAGCGGTTAGTTCCGGTGAGTCAGTAACGTCAGCAGTAACTGGTGATCAGCAACTGATTCAATTATGGCAAAAAGCAAATAAGGCAGAACGTCAGAAATTTATGTCATGGCTGGCAGAGCAGGCCAATTAATTCAAATAAAACCAGCATTAAGCTGGTTTTATTGTTTTAAGGGAAAAATAATCATAATTAAAGTGATCGAGATGATCTAAAAAATGAATGTTGCAATGTGTAAAAAACACTCAAAATAGTCTTTAAATATGCTAAAAATAGCTTCTTGGGTTAAAAAACAAACGCTCGAATGCAAAATTATAGAAAATTCTATAATAGGGGTTGCGTTGGTTTAAAAACTCTATAGAATATGCTGCATCCCGACGCGATACAGCAAACGAACTTAGCTGAACAGGTTAAGTTGTTAAATGTTTATTGCGTTATATTTTCTACTGACGAGGTAGAAAATAGATCATTAAGAGATTATGAAGAACA